>NZ_JBVHOQ010000011.1:0-26057 GCF_055568375.1 Streptomyces sp. NPDC026062 | reverse complement strand
CGCGGGGGCGGCCACCGCCCGCCGCGGCGCCCTTATGTTGGGCGCCGCCCCCCCCGCCCCCCCCCCCCCCCCGCCGGGGGGGCGGCGGCCGCCCCCCCCCCCCCCCCCGCCCGTTCCGCTTGACCCCTGCGCGGTGAAGAAGGCCGGCCGATCAGGCGACCGGGCCTTCGTCAGCGTGCTCGTCGTGACGAACGGCCCCGGGTCACTGCCCCGGGGCGGGCATCTCGAACCAGACCACCTTGCCGGTCGACAGGCGCGTCGCGCCCCACCGCCGGGCCAGCCGGTTCACCAGGAAGAGGCCTCGGCCGCCCTCGTCCATGTCCCGGGCGCGGCGCTGCCGTGGCAGCTGCGGGGAGTCGTCGCCGACCTCGCAGCGCAGGATGTCGGTGCGCAGCAGCCGCAGGGTGACCGGCCGTTCCGCGTACCGGACGGCGTTGGTCACCACCTCGCTGACCAGGAGTTCCACCGAGTCCGACAGGTCGTCGAGCCCCCAGCGGCTGAGGGCGCGGCGGGCCAGCCTGCGGGCCCGGCCGGGGGCGGAGTCCTCCGGCTCCAGGAACCAGTAGGCGACATCGCTCGGCGCGATGCCGTCGAAGCGGGCGGCGAGCAGCGCGATGTCGTCGTCCCGGTCGCCGGGGCCGAGCATGTCCAGCACGTCGTCGCAGAGGGCTTCCAGCGGCGGCGAGTGGTCGGGGCCGGTCAGCCGGGCCGTGGCGGCGAGCCGCTCGCGGAGCTGCTCGATGCCCGTCCAGACGTCCCGCAGCCGCGACTCCACCAGCCCGTCGGTGTAGAGGAGCAGCGTGGCGCCGGCGGGAGCGTCCAGCTCGACGGCCTCGAAGTCCACCCCGCCGACACCGATCGGGGCGCCCGGCGGCACCTTCAGCACCTCGGCGCGACCGCCGAGGTGGAGGAGGACGGGCGGCGGGTGGCCGGCGTTGGCGATGGTGATGCGGTGCGCGACGGGGTCGTACACCGCGTAGAGGCAGGTCGCCATGCGGTCGCTGCCGAGCCGCTGGGCCTGCTCGTCGAGGTGGTGCAGGACCTCCTGGGGCGGCAGGTCGAGCCCGGCCAGGGTCTGGGCGGTGGTGCGCAGCTGGCCCATGATCGCGGCGGAGGTCATGGAGTGGCCCATGACGTCGCCGACGACCAGGGCGACCCGGCTGCCGGGCAGCGGGATCGCGTCGTACCAGTCGCCGCCCACCCGGGCCGTCTCGGCGGCGGGGAGGTAGCGGGAGGCCAGCCGGACGCCGGTGGGCTGCGGGAGCGAGTCGGGCAGCATGGTGCGCTGGAGCTCGTCGGCGATGTACGCCTCGCGGCCGTACAGCACGGCCTTGTCGATGCCGAGCGCGGTGTGCGTCGCCAGCTGGGCCGCGACCAGCAGGTCGTTGGCCTCGAAGGGCGGGCGTTCGGTGCCCCGGAGGAAGACCGCCGCGCCGATCACCCGGCGCCGTCCGCGCAGCGGTGCGAGGATCGCCCGGTGGCCGGAGGGCACGGTGCGGCCCGCGCCGAGCAGTTCCGGCAGTGCGACCCGGGCCGCGGCGGAGTCGCCGAAGACCGGCCGCACCCCGCGCAGCACCTCGGCCAGCGCGCCGCCGGCCAGGACCTCGCACAGTTCCGACGCGGGCGTCAGATCCGTCTGCGGGTCGATGACGGGCAGCCGCAGCCGCTCGGTCTCCGAGAAGTTCTCGGTGTCCTCGTCGCTCAGCCGCAGCCGGTCGGAGCGGCGCAGCCGCAGTACGAACGGGCTGACGGGCCGTTCGTCGCCGACCGGCAGCGGGTCGCGGAGGTAGACGAGTATGGCGTCGGAGAACGTCGGCACACTGGCCCGGCAGAGCCCGAGCACGATCTCGTCCAGGTCTATGCCGCGGGCGATCCGCCGGGTCGCGGCACCGACGAAGCGCAGCCGGTCGCCCTCACGGCGGGCCGCCGCCTGGGGATCGGGGGCGGCCGAGGGGCCCGTACCGGCCGGGACCGGGTTGGGGGCCTTGGCCGGGGCCGGGATCGCCGCACCGGCGGCGGCCGCCGACGCGGCGTCGCGCTGCCGTGGCCGGGTGCGTTCCTGCGACCGGGCGGCGAGAGGCTGTCGGCCTTCGTGGGAGGTGGGGTGCTCCGTCACGCGTGGGGTTCCGTCCGTCCGGGCCGGTTGTATGAGGCAATCACCTCGTGGGGCGCTACTGTGCCCCGGCAAGAGCGGCGATCACAACGGCTGACATCTGGTGCCCCGGTACAAGGGGCCGAAACCGGATGTCCGCGTGGGGCGTCGGTGACAACGTTTCCGGCGGCCGGGCGGCGGTCGGTGAGCACGTCTCCACCCCTCGTCATGGCTTATGCGATTCAGGCAACTCGTGTGACTCATAAGACTGATGCGGTCATGAAGCGTGCAACGTGTGCGATAAGTCGATGACTTGCGGTCAGGTCGTGTGCTGCGCCCGTCGGTTGGGGCGAAGCCGATCTTCTCGGGACGATCCTACGGTTGCCCCCCTGGGGTGCATCAAGGGTCTCACGACGGGATGGCGGAGGGGGTGCGGTCCCAGTCATCCGGCAACCGGTCCCAGTCGGCGGGCAGCGCGGGCACCCGCCAGCGCGGGTCGGGCCGCCAGTCCTCCCAGCCGTCCCGGAACGGCGCCCCCCAGTCGCGGATCACCCCGAGTGCCGCCTGTCCCGCCGCACGCACCCTGCGGGCGGCGGCGGGGGTCATCAGGCCGACCTGCTGGGCCTGGGCGAACTCGTCCTCGTCACGCCAGAGCCAGCTGTGGTCCGGGTAGACCGAGATGTCGAGGAAGTGGTCCTCGGAGTCGATGCCGCCGGTCCAGCGGGTCCGGGGTTCCTCCAGGTTCACGTACCAGCTGCGGAACGCCCAGCCCTGGTCCCAGAACAGCCAGACGGACCACGGTTCGCCGGGCCGGGCCAGCTTCAGCACCCCGTTGCCCAGCCAGGGCGAGCGGGTGACGGTGCGCGGGGCCGTGTACCGGGTGGCGAGCGGTTCGGCGTGCACGTCGGTGCCGTCCGCCAGTACCGGCTTCACACACTCGGTGCCGGGGGCGACCCACACGGCGAGCAGCTCGTCGGTGTCCTGGACGACCGTGACGGGACGGCAGATGTGTACGGGGTTCGGGGTCCGGCCGGGACCGGGGCCGTGCCGCCGAGGTCCGTTGCCGCGGTAGCGCCACAGGATCTGATCACCCGGCGCCCAGCGCTCGGTCTCTCCGGTACCTGTCATGGAGAGATCTTAGTGAGCACGCCCCCGGTGCGCAGCGACGCGCGTCACGGACGGGTCATGCGCAGCACGTCCAGCGCCTCGTCGAGCTGTTCCACGGTGAGGTCGCCGCGCTCGACATAGCCCGAGGCCAGCACGACCTCGCGGATCGTCCGCCGTTCGGCCAGGGACTTCTTGGCGACCTTCGCGGCCTCCTCGTAGCCGATGTACTTGTTCAGCGGGGTGACGACGGACGGCGAGGACTCCGCGTACTCCCTGGCCCGGTCCGCGTTCGCCGTGATCCCGTCGACCGTACGGTCCGCGAGCAGCCGGGAGACGTTGGCCAGCAGCCGGACGGATTCCAGCAGGTTCTTCGCGATGACCGGGAGCATCACGTTCAGCTCGAAGTTGCCGGCGGCGCCCGCGACGGCGACCGTGGCGTCGTTCCCCATCACCTGGGCGGCGACCATCAGCACCGCCTCGGGAATGACCGGATTTACCTTCCCCGGCATGATCGAGGACCCCGGCTGGAGGTCGGGGAGGTTGATCTCGGCCAGTCCGGTGCGCGGTCCCGAGGCCATCCAGCGCAGGTCGTTGGAGATCTTGGTGAGGGAGACCGCGATCGTGCGGAGCTGGCCGGAGGTCTCGACGATCCCGTCCCGCGCGCCCTGCGCCTCGAAGTGGTCCCGGGCCTCGGTCAGCGGCAGCCCGGTGGCGCGGGCGACCTCGGCGATGACGGCGGCGGAGAAGCCGGGCGGGGTGTTGATGCCGGTGCCCACGGCCGTCCCGCCGAGCGGCAGTTCGGCGAGGCGGGGGAGCGAGGCGCGCAGCCGCTCGACGCCGTGGCGGATCTGGGCGGCGTACCCGCCGAACTCCTGGCCCAGGGTGACGGGGGTGGCGTCCATGAGGTGCGTACGTCCGGACTTCACCACGTCCGCGAACTCGGCGGACTTGCGCTCCAGCGCCGCCGCCAGATGGTCCAGGGCCGGAATCAGCTCGCCCGTCACCGCGCCGGTCGCGGCGATGTGGATGGAGGAGGGGAAGACGTCGTTGGAGGACTGCGAGGCGTTGACGTGGTCATTGGGGTGGACGTCGCGGCCGAGGCGTTCGGTGGCGAGCGTGGCCAGGACCTCGTTGGTATTCATGTTCGAAGAGGTGCCGGAACCTGTCTGGAAGACGTCGATCGGGAAATGCGCGTCCCAGCGTCCCTCGGCGACCTCGGCCGCGGCCTCCTGGATCGCCTCCGAGATCTCGGGGTCCACCACCTTCAGCTCGGCGTTCACCTTGGCCGCCGCCGCCTTGACGCGGGCCAGGGCCTCGATGTGGGCCCGCTCCAGGCGCTGCCCGGAGACGGGGAAGTTCTCCACGGCCCGCTGGGTCTGGGCCCGCCACTTCGCGTCGGCGGGCACCCTCACCTCGCCCATGGAGTCGTGCTCGACGCGGTAGCCCTCGCCGCCCGCCGGTGTCGTTGCCTCGTTCATCGTCGTTCAACCTCCTGAAAAAGATGAGCACTTGTCTTGTTACATGTATTCCCAAGTGCGCTACCGACCAGTAAATACCGGGGGTAACCACAACCTCGGGAGGCGCAATGACGCGCACCAGATACAGACTCCGATGTACGGCCGCGGCGGTCGCGGCCATGGCGGCGGCGCTGGGCGGCATGACCGTGGCCGCCGGTCCGGCGGGCGCTGCCCAGCCCGATACCACCAGTACCTCATCCACCGCCCTGTCACCCGAACTGGAGGCCATCCGCGCCGCGGAGGCCACCCGGCTGTACGGCGACCCGGCCGAGCGCCCGCTCGCCGAACGCAAGACCGGGCTGATCTCGCTCGGCGACAGCGAGATCTCGGGCGAAGGCGTCGGCACGTACGAGGCGGGCACCAACGGCCCCGACAACTGGTGCCACCGCTCACCCGACTCCGCCATCCACCGCACCGGGATCCCGGCCGACGTCACGTACAACGTCTCCTGCTCCGGCGCGTACACCGGGAACATCGTCATCGGCGGCTCGAAGCAGTACGCCGACGAGCTGGTGCAGAGCGACAGCCTCGCCATCAAGGCGCGCAACACCCGCATCAAGATGATCGTGCTGGTGGCGGGCGCCAACGACGACCTCCAGTTCGGTCCGGTCATGACGGACTGCGTCACGCGCTGGGTCCTCAGCCAGGGGACCTGTGAGCCGAAGTACGCGGGAGGCTGGCAGGCCCGCGTCGACGGGCTCGTCCCCAAGGTCGAGCAGACCGTGCGCGACCTGCGGACCGTGATGACCGGCGCCGGTTACGCCACCGGCGACTACAAGCTCGTCGTCATGGGCTACCCGAGCCCCATCGGCCCGGACTTCTACGACAACCCGAACTTCCCCGGCAAGCTTCCCGGCGGCTGCGCCGGATACGACACCGACGCCGCCTGGGGCCGCAACGTCGCCGTTCCGGCCTTCGAGCGCGGCATGCGCGAGGCCGCGGCCGACACCGGAGCGGTCTACCTCGACAACTCCCGGCTCTTCCACGGCCACGAGGTGTGCAGCGAGTCCACCTGGGCCCGAGGCCTGTTCATCGACCTCTCGCACTTCCCGCCGGACTCCAACTCCGTCCGCCAGTCCTTCCACCCCAACGCGGCCGGCCACGGCGCCTTCGCGTCCTGCCTGACCCAGATCTACAACTCGGGCCTGCGCGAGGCGAGCTGCGCCGACCCGGCGAGCACCGGAAAGCCCGTGCTCCAGTCCGGGGCCTGGGACGACCTCTTCACGCCCCTGCGCGGCGAGGCGACGGGCAGCTGCCTGGACGCCCCCGCGTCGGTCACCCGCAACAACACCGGTGTCACCGGCTGGGAGTGCCACGGCGGCCGTAACCAGGGCTGGTGGTACGACTCCGCCACGAAGAACCTCCGCACCCAGCTGAGCCACGACCGCTGCCTGGACGTGCCGGGCGCCGAGTACAAGGCGGGCGCGGCCCTGATCCTCTACAACTGCTCGGGCGCGGCCAACCAGCAGTTCGTCCGGCAGTCGGGCACCCTGCGCCCGGCCGCGTCGACGGGGCTGTGCGCCACCCTGGCCGGCGCCCATGACCCGCTGCGGCTCCAGCCCTGCGACGGAAGCGCGCAGCAGCGCTTCGCGTAGGTCCTCCGCCCGGATCGCACGGTACGGGGAGGAGCCGCACCCGGCCCCTCCCCGTACCCCGCTCCCCGCTCTCAGTCCGAGGTCACGAACGCGCCCAGGATCGCCGCCAGGTGCCCGGGGTCCTCCGCGCCGCACAGCTCGCGCGCCGAGTGCATCGACAGACCCGGCACACCCACGTCGACGGTCTGCACACCCAGCCTGGCCGCCGTGAGCGGGCCGATCGACGTACCGCACGGCATCGCGTTGTTTGAGACGAACGGCTGCCACGGCGCGCCCGCGCGCTCGCAGGCCGAGGCGAACACCGCGATCCCGGTCGAGTCGGTGGCGTAACGCTGATTGACGTTGACCTTGACCGTGGGGCCGTTGTTGGGCAGCGGACGGTGATCGGGGTCGTGACGCTCCGCGTAGTTGGGGTGGACCGCGTGCGCCATGTCGGCCGAGACGCAGAAGGCGCCCGCGAGCGCCCGCGACCAGTCCTCGGAGCTGCCGCCCCTGGCCTTCACGGAACGGCTCAGCACGTTCTCCAGCAGCGGGCTCTGCGCACCCGTGTCGGAGCCGCTGCCGACCTCCTCGTGGTCGAAGGCCGCCAGGACCGGGATGTACACGGGCTCCGCGGCCGAGGCCGCCGCGGCGGCCAGCGCCGTGACGCCCGCGTGCACCGACACCAGGTTGTCCAGCCGCGACGCGACGACGAACTCCCGCTCCGCGCCCAGATATCCGGGCGGCTGGATGTCGTGGAGCATCAGGTCCCAGCCGAGCACCTCGTCCGGCTCGGCCTCCGCGGCCTCCGCGACCCGGCGCAGCAGCGCCCCCTCCTCGGCGGCGCCGAGCGACCAGACCGGGGCGACATGCCGCTGCCGGTCGAGCGCGAGGCCCTCGTTGACGGAACGGTCCAGGTGGATCGCCAGCTGGGGCACGCGCAGGAGCGGTTCGTCGATCTGGACGAGCCGGGAGTCGGTCCGGCCGCCCGGGCCGCGCAGCGCCAGCCGGCCGGAGATGCCCAGATCACGGTCGAGCCAGGTGTTGAGCGGCACCCCGCCGTAGATCTCCACCGCGATCTGCCGCCAGCCGGCGGAACCGGTGTCCGGGGTGGGCTTGATCCGCAGGTTCGGCGAGTCGGTGTGGGTGCCGATGATCCGGAACGGCGTGTGGGAGGGCGTGCCCTCGGGGGCGTACCAGGCGATCAGGGCGCCGCCGCGGACGACGAAGCTGCCGCCCGTGGTGCCCGTCCAGTCGTCGGTGCCGCGCAGCTCACGGAAACCGGCCTTCTCCAGGCGCTGGGCGGCGCTCGCCACCGCGTGGTACGGGGAGGGGCTCGCCCTGATGAAGGAGAGCAGGTCGTCGGCGTGGCTGCGGTGAGGGACCGGCGTCATGCGCTGTCCGCCTTTCCGGAGTGTGACGGTGGGAGTGGCTCGGGCTTGGGTGTTCGGACGGCGGGGTGTCGTGGTCCCGGCGTCCGGAGCGGGAGACAGGGTGTTCCGGGGGAGGCGCGGTCTGCCGGATGCCCGACAACTCACCGCATCGGCCCGGGGTCCCGCAAGCAGTGCGGACGTCCGCCTGCGTGAAAGCGGCGGTGCGGCCGGGGCCGGGGCGGGTGGTGCGCGACCGGCCGGGGCGGCGGTGCGCGGTCCGGACCGCACGTCCGGGGCGACCGGCCCCGCGCGCCGGCCCCGCGTCCGAGGTGCGATCCGGCCGCGAGGGCGAGGCGGGTGCTACCGGACGGCGTTGCGCGAGATTGGCCGATTTTCGTCGTACGAGGACCTGCCGCGCGGCCCGTCACGGCGCCGGCGGCGTCGACGCCGCCCTGCGCAGACCCGTCACCCGGACCAGGAACACCGCCGCCATCAGCAGAGCCACACCGTGGGACCAGCCGACGACGGTCAGCGGGCTGAAGCGGTCGAGGGCAGCCGCGACGAGGATCATCCCGGCGCCGAAGCCGAGGTTCTCCACCGTCGCGGAGAGACCGAAGGCGTGGGCCCGCAGCGCGGTCGGCAACGTCTGCAGATGCGAGGTGTACGAGACCTCCGTGAGCCCGTCGGCGGCCCCGGCGACCAGGGCGATCACGGCAGTGGCGACCAGCGGGAACCCGGCGAAGGCCAGGATGAACGCCCCCGACATCAGACAGGTGCCGTAGCCGAAGCCCAGCGCGCCCACGGACCGGCCGGTGCGCCGCCCGTACCGCTGGATCAGCTGCTGCGCCACGATGTTGCCGAGCGCCCACAGACACCAGAAGGCGCTGACGAACACGGCGGGGCGCGAGGCGTCGAGCTCGCTGGAGTAGACCGGAAGCGCGGCGTTGTGCGAGGAGGAGCCGAGGGCGTCGACACCGCGCAGCGCCACCATCAGTCCGAGGCCGGGCGCCGCGGCCAGGGCGGTCAGTGCGACGGGCACCCGCCGCCGGGCCGGCTTCTGCTCCTGCTTCTGCTCCTGTGCCGGTTCCTGCTCAGGCGTCCGGGTCCGCGTCCGTACCGGTTTCCCCTCCCCGCCGCCGGGTATCGGCAGCAGCGCCACCGTCGCCGCGCAGACCGCGAACGTGGCCATGTCCACCAGGAACGCGGCGGTGTACCCCACGAGCGAGACGACCACGCCCGCCGAGGCGAATCCGGCCACCATGGCCAGCGAACGCCCGGTGATGGAAAGGGAGTTGGCCCAGGAACGCCGCTCCTCGCCCACCATCTCGGGAATGGAACTGCGCAGCGACACCATGAACAGCGTCCCGCAGGAGCCGACCACCACCGACACGGCGACCAGCGCTGCCGTACGCAGACCGTCCGGGGCGAAAACCAGCAGCAGCATCACCGCCGCCTGCGCGATATTCGTCCAGAGCATGACGCTTTTCGCGCTGAACCGGGCGAGCAGACCACCGGCTGCCAGTCCGGCAACGAATCCGGACGCCAGCCGGACCGCCATGAACAGGCCCATGGCGAGGGCCCGGCCCGTCGTCTCGTAGACGAACAGGTTGAGCGCGACCATATTCAGGAACGTGCCGTACGACGAGATGGCGTAGCCCGTCACCAGGAATCGATAACGCCGTTCACCGCGTGGGGAGTCGGCCGATTGTCCGGGGGACAGCTGCGGGGAGTCGTCGGTGCCTGATGTCACCTCTTCATCGTCGCCGAGGTGCTCCGGCTCTCCGCTGTCTTCCTGTATGTACAAAGGTAATCTGCATACTTGTGAAGGACGACCAATCCCGCCCACCGGCATGTGATTGCCGCGAATCGTCGGCGGACGGCTCGTGGGGCCGTCCCGCGTCGGAGCAGCCCTGCGAGGGCGCACTCGCGGTGTACCGGCGTGCGCTGGTGAGGGGAAGCCTTCCCCGGGACCAGGTGACCGGCTGTCTGGTGGCGCTCCATCTGATGGTCGCGGACCGCGAGTCACCGGGCTCCATGATTCCCGTACCGCCCGAGACGGCGTCGCACGCCGCGACCGCCCCGCTCCAGGAGGCGATCCTCGAACGGCGCCGCACTCTGCGTGCCACCCGCGCCGCGCTCTCCGCCTTCGAGTCCCTGTACGCCGATGTGCACCGGTCGGAGCAGCCCGCGCTCACGCCGCTCTCCGGGGCGGCCGTCATCAGCCGGGCACTGGACGCCGGGGTGGCGGGCTGTCACGAGGAGGTCCGCACCGCCCACCCCGGGGGCGGCCGCCCCGCGGACGTACTCCAGGAGGCCCTGATCCGGGACCTCGGCAATCTCAGCCGGGGGATCCGGCAGCGGACCATCTACCAGCACACCGTCCGCTCCGACCGTGCGACGCTCTCGTACATCGAGCAGGTGACCGCCGCAGGGGCGGAGGTCAGGACACTCGCCGAGGTCGTCGACCGGGTGATCGTCCTCGACCTGGACCTCGCCTTCGTCCCGTTCTCCGACGAGCCGCAACAGGCCCTGCGCATCCAGCACCCGTCGCTGGTGCGCTTCCTGGCCCGCGGCTTCGACGAGGCGTGGGCCCGTGCGGTCCCCGTACGGCCCGAGCGGGCGCCCCTGCGTACCCCCGTCATCACGTCCGACCTGCAACGCACCATTCTGCTCGCGGTGGTCAACGGGGAGACGGACGCGTCGATCGCCCGTCGGATCGGGATGAGCCGCCGCAGCGTCGCCGAACACATGCGGAAGGTGTCCGAGCAGCTGGGCAGCACCAGCCGCGCCCAACTCGGCTATCTCGTGGCGACTTCGGGGCTGCTGGACGGATGAGGCGAGGCGGGTCGGGGCCGGCTGGGTGCCTGACGGCTGAGGCCGGCTGGTCGGGTGCGGACGGCGGGTGCGGACGGCTGAGGGGTGCCCCGGCCGCTGGAAACCACCAGTGACCGGGACACCCCTCGGGACCTGCCTGGCTCTCGGGGCCTGTTGGCCCGTCCGTGCCTGTTCGTGCCTGCCCGTGCCTGTCCGTGCGCCTGTTCGTGCCTGCCCGTTCGTCAGCCGAGGCCGGGGCCGCGCACCGGAATGCTGGTGAACGTCGGGGCGGGGGCCGGCTCGGTGAAGAAGTCGTTGCCCTTGTCGTCGACGACGACGAACGCCGGGAAGTCCTCGACCTCGATCTTCCAGACCGCCTCCATGCCGAGCTCCTCGTACTCGACGACCTCGACCTTCTTGATGCAGTCCTGAGCGAGGCGTGCGGCCGGGCCGCCGATCGAACCGAGGTAGAAGCCGCCGTGCGCGTCGCACGCGTCGGTGACCTGTCTGGACCGGTTGCCCTTCGCCAGCATCACCTTGGAGCCGCCCGCCGCCTGGAACTGCGCGACGTAGCTGTCCATCCGGCCGGCCGTCGTCGGGCCGAAGGAACCGGAGGCGTAGCCCTCGGGCGTCTTCGCCGGACCCGCGTAGTACACCGGGTGGTCCTTCAGGTACCGCGGCATCTCCTCGCCCGCGTCCAGCCGCTCCTTGATCTTGGCGTGCGCGATGTCGCGCGCCACGACCAGCGGGCCGGTCAGCGAGAGGCGGGTCTTGACCGGGTACTTGGTCAGCTCGGCGAGGATGTCGTCCATCGGCCGGTTGAGGTCGATCTTCACGACGTCGCCGGCCTCGTCGAGGTGCTCGTCGGTGGTGTCGGGGAGGAAACGGGCCGGGTCCTTCTCCAGCTGCTCCAGGAAGACGCCCTCGGCGGTGATCTTCGCGGTCGCCTGGCGGTCGGCCGAGCAGGACACGGCGATGGCGACGGGCAGCGAGGCGCCGTGCCGGGGGAGGCGGACCACACGCACGTCGTGGCAGAAGTACTTGCCGCCGAACTGCGCCCCGATGCCGATCTTCTGCGTCAGCTCGAAGACCTTCTGCTCCAGCTCCTGGTCGCGGAAGCCGTGGCCGGTCGGGGATCCCTCGGAGGGCAGCTCGTCCAGGTAGTGCGCGGAGGCGTACTTCGCGGTCTTCAGCGCGAACTCGGCCGACGTGCCGCCGACGACGATCGCCAGGTGGTACGGCGGGCAGGCCGCCGTACCCAGCGAACGGATCTTCTCCTCCAGGAACTTCATCATGGAGGCCTCGTTGAGGACCGCCTTGGTCTCCTGGAAGAGGAACGACTTGTTGGCCGAGCCGCCGCCCTTGGCCATGAAGAGGAACTTGTACGCGCCGCCGTCGGTCGCGTACAGCTCGATCTGGGCCGGGAGGTTGGAGCCGGTGTTCTTCTCGTCCCACATGTTCAGCGGGGCCATCTGCGAGTAGCGCAGGTTGAGCTTGGTGTACGCGTCGAAGATGCCGTGCGACAGGGCCTCCTCGTCACCGCCCGACGTCAGCACGTTCTGCCCGCGCTTGCCCATGACGATCGCGGTGCCGGTGTCCTGGCACATCGGCAGGACACCGGCGGCGGCGATGTTCGCGTTCTTCAGCAGGTCGAGAGCGACGAACTTGTCGTTGGACGACGCCTCGGGGTCGTCCACGATCCGCCGCAGCTGCGCCAGGTGCGCGGGCCGCAGATAGTGCGAGATGTCGTGCATGGCCTCGGCGGCCAGGGTGCGCAGCGCCTCCGGCTCGACCTTGAGGAACGTACGTCCGTCGGCCTCGAAGGTGGACACACCCTCGGCGGTGACCAGGCGGTAAGGCGTGGTGTCCTCTCCCAGGGGGAGCAGATCGGAGTACGCAAACTCTGGCATTACGGCCATTCCTCACTCGGCAGACAGCGGCTGACCTCCCTTGGGCAGCGCACCCACCAGGGTAGGACCCCGCGGGCGCGGCGAGCCTGTGAGGTAGGGCTCACCGGATCCGGCCGCACGCCCGGGGCTCCGCTGTGCACCCGGGGCCGGCCGTACGCCCGGGTCGATCGCGATATACGCCGGCGCGCCCACTCACCCCCTAGTCGCGATCTATCGCGTTTGGGTACGCTGGGCCGGTGGACCTCGAAAAGCACCCCCAGCAGCCCACCGCGCGGGCGGAACCCGACGTCATCCGTGCCTCCGACGCGGACCGCGACCGGATCGCGGACATCCTGCGTGAGGCGATGGCGGAGGGGCGGCTGACGGCCGACGAGCATGCTGAGCGGGTCGATTCCGTCTACCGGGCCAAGACCGTCGGGGAACTCGAACCGCTGGTACGGGACCTGCCGACGCCGGGCACCACGAGGGCTGCCGCAGCCTCGTACGACCGCGCTCCCGAGATGCCGACGGGTCCCGCCGACAACCTGGTGGCCGTCTTCAGCAGTTCCACCCGTAAGGGGCGCTGGCGGGTCGGCGGGCGCACGAACGCGTTCGCGCTGTTCGGCAGCGTGGAAATCGACCTGACCGAGGCCCTTTTCGGTCAGCGGCTCACCGTGATCAACGCGACGTCCGTCTTCGGAAGTGTCGAGATCAAGGTGCCCGAGAACATCTCGCTGCGCGGCAGCGGAACGGGTGTTTTCGGCAATTTCGAAGTGGCCACGCTGGAATCGGCGGATCCGGAGGCCCCCGTGGTCGCCGTCAACGGATATTCGGTGTTCGGCAGCGTCGAGGCAAAGCGCAAGCGCGGCAAGTTCATTGCGGATCTGCAGGACCGGCTGCGCAAGCACCTCGGTCACTGAGGTCCGCGCGTGACGGAGTGCGGCAGTGCGGTAGTGCGGTAGTTCGGCGGTGCGGCAGCGCGGTAGTTCGGCGGTGCGCGGAACGTGGAATCGGGTGCGGAATCGGGCGGAAATGCGCGCGACCGGAATTCCGTGGCCCGAACTGAGTGCCACTCAGTGCATAGGCGTGCGTACAGCGGGTAGGGAGTGCTGCATCGTCTCTCGTCGCGAAGCCGTCGTCAGGAGTGGACCGTGCTGCAACTGCCGCATCAGCCCCTGCAGGTCGCCGCTGTCCCTCCCCAGCGGGCCCCCGCTCGGGAGGACCAGGCCGGCCCCTGGCATTCGGAGGCGGTGTGCCGCCGGGATGAAGCCGGGCTGTTCTTCGCCCCGTCGAAGGAGCCGACTGCTGCCCGGCTGTTACGCGAGGAGTCCGCGAAGCGGGTCTGCGCGCGCTGTCCGGTGATGATCGAATGCCGGGAACACGCCTTGGTGCAACCGGAGCCCTACGGGGTATGGGGCGGCCTCACGGCTGCCGAACGCCGGGTGGCGCTCGCCCGGCGCAGACGGCGCGAGGCCGAACTCAAGGCATCCGGCGCGACCGGTCACATTGCCGCAGTCGGCTGACCGGCCGTCCGGCCGCTCGTATTGCGGTTGTCTCCCCGCTGTCTTTCTGCCGCTGTCGTCCGGCTGCTTCCCGCTGCTTCCGGCCGCCTTCGGTTCCGATGGTCTCCGGCGTTGTCCGGCTGCCCCGGACCCGCCTGCGCGAAGAGGCGCCCCCACCGCACATGGGGGGCGCCTCTTCGGGCGGACGGGTCCCGGGCAGCCGGACGGGCCGGGCCCCGGCGGAAGGCCCTATGTCACTTGGCGCGGTCGAAGTCGATCGCGCTGTAGGCGCGCAGCTTCGACAGCCGGTGGGTGGAGTCGATCTTCCGGATGGTGCCCGACTTCGAGCGCATGACGATCGACTCGGTGGTCGCCGTCTCCGCGCGGTAGCGGACGCCGCGCATCAGCTCGCCGTCCGTGATGCCGGTCGCCACGAAGAACACGTTGTCGCCGCTGACCAGGTCGTCCGTGGACAGCACCCGGTCCAGGTCGTGCCCGGCGTCCAGGGCGCGCTGGCGTTCGGCATCGTCCTTCGGCCAGAGTTTGCCCTGGATGACACCGCCGAGGCACTTTATGGCGCAGGCCGAGATGATGCCTTCGGGTGTGCCGCCGATCCCCATGAGCAGGTCGACGCCGGTGCCCTCGCGAGCGGCCATGATCGAGCCCGCGACGTCGCCGTCGGAGATGAACTTGATGCGGGCGCCGGTCTCCCGGATCTCCTTGACGATGCCCTCGTGGCGAGGGCGGTCCAGGACGACGACGGTGACGTCCTCGGGCATGGAGTTCTTCGCCCTGGCGACCCGCCGGATGTTCACTGAGACGGGGGCGTTGATGTCGACGAAGTCGGCGGCCTCGGGGCCGGTGACCAGCTTGTCCATGTAGAAGACGGCGGACGGGTCGAACATCGCGCCCCGGTCGGCCGCGGCCAGTACGGCGATGGCGTTCGGCATGCCCTTGGCGTTCAGGGTGGTGCCGTCGATGGGGTCGACGGCGATGTCGACCTCGGGGCCGGTCCCGTCGCCGACGCGCTCACCGTTGAACAGCATGGGGGCTTCGTCCTTCTCGCCCTCACCGATGACGACGATGCCGTTCATCGACACGGTGGAGACGAGGGTCCGCATGGCCTTCACGGCGGCACCGTCGGCGCCGATCTTGTCCCCGCGACCGACCCAGCGCCCGGCGGCCATGGCGGCGGCCTCGGTGACCCGGACGAGCTCCAGGGCGAGGTTGCGGTCGGGGGCCTCCGGAGAGACTTCCAGCTGGGACGGCAGATGATGCTCGGACATCGGAGCGCACCTTTCTGTACGACGACGACCGGATGAGGGTGATGTGACTCTATCGTCAGGTCGATAAAATGAGCAGACCGGGTCACGGATGAGCGGTTGTGCCGGATTCCGACCGGCGGTGGGGCGCTGTGGCCGGGTCCTGTGACCGGGGCCGTACCCGGTCCCGCGAGCCGGTCCCGTCGGGGCTGATGCGACCATGGGTGCGTGGCAAGCAAGCGAGGCAAGCAGACAGTGCTGGACATGTTCCGGTCGTTGGCGGTGATCGCCGCCGTGGCGGGGGTCGTCTACATCTTCGTCCCGCACGACGACAAGGCCGATCCGGTCAAGGCGGTCGACTACCGGGTCGAACTCCTCACCGCGCGGCGCGCGGCCCCGTACCCGGTGGCCGCTCCCAGCGGTCTGGCGCAGGACTGGAAGCCCACCTCGGTCGGTTACGACAGTGCGGCGGGCGACAGCTGGCACCTGGGCTTCCTCGACCCGGACGGCAAGTACGTCGCTGTGGAGCAGTCCACGTCTCCGGCGAAGAAGTACGTCACCGAGGTCAGCCAGAAGGCGAAGGACACCGGCCGTACGCAGCAGGTGGCGGGGGAGACCTGGCAGCACTGGGAGGGCCCGAAGTACGACGCCCTCGTGCGCCAGGACAAGGGGGCGACCACGGTCGTGACCGGGTCCGCCTCGACGGAGCGGCTGGCGGAGATGGCGGCGTCGCTCAAGACGTCCTGACCACTCGGGGCCCTGGGGTATGAGACATGAGGAAGGCCCTGGAGCACGCGCTCCAGGGCCTTCCTCATGTCTCATACCCCAGGGGGCGCCGGGACTCAGACGGTCTTGACGACCTCGTCGAACGCGAGACGCGGCAGACGCGGGAACCAGGCGTCCTCGCCCGGCTTGCCGATGTTGACGACCATCAGCAGGTTGTGGTCGGCGTCCAGGAACTCCTTCTCGATGCCGGCGGCGTCGAGACCGGTCATCGGGCCGGCGGCCAGGCCGGCGGCGCGGACGCCGATGATGAAGTAGGCGGCCTGGAGGGCGCCGTTCAGTGCGGCGGCCTGCTCACGGACCGGACGCTCGGAGAAGAACGCGTCCTTGGCCTGCGGGAAGTGCGGCAGGAGGGCCGGGAGCTCCTCGTGGAACTCGTTGTCGGTGGCCAGGATCGCGACCAGCGGAGCGGTCGAGGTCTTGGCCTGGTTACCCTCGGCCATGTGGGAGACCAGGCGGGCGCGGGCGTCGTCCGAGCGGACCAGTATGACGCGCAGCGGCGACTGGTTGAACGCGGTCGGGCCGTACTTGACCAGGTCGTAGATCGCCTGGACCTGCTCCTCGGTCACCGGCTCGTCGGTGAAGGTGTTGGCGGTGCGGGCCTCACGGAAGAGGAGGTCCTGGGCGGCGGGGTCAAGAACGAGGGACATCTTGCGTATTACCTTCCGGACGTACACGGGGGATCGAGCAACTCCGATCACGGTACGGGAGAGGTAGGTTAACTTTCAACTAAAGCGGTGCTGGAGTGACCTACCGCACACGGTGGATGGCTTGCGCTGTTTCGTCCCGTCTGCGTCCGCCCGGGAAGCACGCTCCGGCGCCGCGCCCCCGGCCGGCCCGCGCAACCGGCCGCGCCCCCCGGCCGGCCCGCGTGGTCCGCCGCGTCCCGGGTGCTTGCTCAGCCCGCGTGGTCCGCCGCGTCCCCGGTGTGGTCCGCGAGGCCCTCCGCGTTCCTGCCAGGGGTCTTCTCCGCGGCGCCCTCCGCCGGGTCGGCAGGTCCCGCCAGCGCCGCGTCGAGGCGGGCCCGCGCGCCCTCCAGCCAGTGCCGGCACACCGTCGCGAGCTCCTCGCCCCGCTCCCACAGAGCCAGGGAGTCCTCCAGCGAGGTTCCGCCCGCCTCCAGCCGGCGCACCACCTCGATCAGCTCGTCACGCGCCTGCTCGTAGCCGAGCGTGCTCGTGGCCGCAGCCGCCGTCGTCCCGTCGTCCGTCATGTGATCCACCCTATGCGTCGAAAATGTCCGTCCGTTCCGGCCCCGGCCGGCCTTCGGGGGCCCGTGTACCGGCCTCCGAAGCTGTGCCTCACTCGGCGACCCGCACCACGAACTCGCCCCCCGAGACCCGGGCCCGCAGCGCGTCTCCGGCGGCGCCCGCGTCGGCCGGGTCCCGGACCACGTGTCCGTCGGCCCGCTGGAGCACCGCGTACCCGCGCTCCAGCGTCGCCGCGGGCGACAGCGCGAGCACCCGGGCGCGGGTGTGGGCGAGCTCCGAGTCCGCGCGGTCCAGCAGATGCCCCAGCACCCGCCTGCCGCGCCCGAGCAGCGCGTCGATTTCGGACGCCCGATCGTCCACCATCCGATGCGGGTGCTCCATGGAAGGCCGCCCCAGTGCGTGCGCCAGACCCCGCTCCTCCCGGTCGAGCAGCCCCCGTACCGCCCGCAGCGAACGGTCCCGCAGCTGCCGCACCCGGTCCAGCTCCTCGCTCACATCGGGCACGATGCGCTTCGCGGCGTCCGTGGGGGTGGAGGCCCGCACGTCGGCGACCAGGTCGAGCAGGGGGGAGTCCGGCTCGTGCCCGATCGCCGAGACGATCGGGGTGCGGCAGGCGGCGACCGTACGGATCAGCTCCTCGTCCGAGAACGGCAGCAGATCCTCGACGCTGCCGCCGCCCCGCGCCACGACGATCACGTCCACCTCGGCGACGGCATCCAGCTCCTTGACCGCCCGGACCACCTGGTTCACCGCGTGCGCGCCCTGCACCGCGGTGTTGCGCACCTCAAAACGGACCGCGGGCCACCGGCGGCGCGCGTTCTCCAGCACATCGCGCTCGGCCGCCGACGCGCGTCCGCAGACGAGACCGATCAGCTGCGGCAGGAAGGGCAGCGGTTTCTTGCGGTCGCGAGCGAAGAGACCCTCCGAGGCCAGGGACTTCTTCAGCTGCTCCAGCCGGACCAGCAGCTCGCCGATGCCGACCGGCCGGATCTCCGTGGCACGCAGCGAGAGCTGACCGCGGGGCGCGTACCACTCGGGCTTCGCGAGGACGACGACCCGCGCCCCCTCCGTCACCACGTCCGCGATCCGGTCGAAGGCCTGCCGGAAGCACGTCACGCTCACCGAGACGTCGTGCGACGGATCGCGCAGGGTCAGGAACACCACCCCGGCACCCGGCCGTCGCGACAGCTGAGTGATCTGCCCCTCGACCCAGACCGCGCCGAGCCGGTCGATCCAGCCACCGATCAGCCGCGACACGTCACCGACGGGCAGCGGAGCTTCCGGGGAAGTTTGCAGAGCCATACGAGCGAGCGTATCCGCCGACACCGACACCGACACCGACACCGACACCGACTCCGACATCCGTGCCCGCACCGACACCAGTGCCGAGACCGAAACCGGTGCTGAAACCGACGCCGATGCCGACGCCGACACCGGCACCGACGCCCCGGACAACTCCCCCCGAGCACCCCCTCAGACAGCAACCCCTCTCAGACAGCTGCCCTCCTCAGGCAGCTCCCCTCAGACAGCTCCCTCCTGGCGCCTACCCCTCAAGCCACCACCCGGCGCCCCCGCTGCAACGCCAGCACCACCAACCCCACCACCAGCCAGCACGCGCCCACCACCTGAGCACTCGCCGTCGCCTCCACGATCACCGCGATCAGCACCCCGGCACCCACCACCGGGATCAGGACGTGCCGCCACCAGACGGGCGGTCCCTCCATCCGCCGTACCGCGAACCAGCCGACCACCGAAGCGTGGAGCAGGACGAACGCGGTCAGCGCCCCGATGTCCACCACCGACACCAGATGATCCAGACCGTCGTCGCGCCGGGCCGCCCACACCGCCGCGACCATCGTCACGACCGCCGCGATCAGGATCGCGACCCGCGGCACCCCCGAGCGCGGATCGACCTTGGACAGCAGCGCCGGCAACCGGCGCTCCCGGGCCATCGCGAAGAGCAGCCGCCCCGCGGCCGCCTGTCCCGCCAGAGCCGCGAACGCCGCCCCGATCGCCTTGCTCACCGCCACCAGATCGTGCAGCCAGGACCCGACCGCGGCATCCACCGTGTCGTAGAACGCCGATCCCTGAGCGCCCGGATCCGCGGTCAGCTCCGCCGACGTCATCGGCTCCAGGAGCGCGGCCAGATACGCCTGCGCGACGAACAGGACCCCCGCCAGCACCAGGCAGAACAGCACCGCGCGCGCCACCTTCGCCGAACCGCCCGTCACCTCCTCCGCGAACGAGGCGATGGCGTCGAAGCCCAGATACGAGAGCACCGCAACGGACACGGCGCCCAGCACCGCCGTCGCTGAGAAGCCGGAATCCCCGGTGAGCGGCGTCAGCCAGCCGCGCTGCGCCCCGTCCCGTACGAGGACCACGACTGCGGAGACCACGAACACCAGCAGCACCACGATCTCCATCGCGAGCACCGCGAAGCCGACCCGGGCCGCCGCCCGTACGCCCCAGAGGTTGAGCAGCGTGGTGAGGACCACCGCCAGCGCGGTCCACACCCAACGTGACACCTCCGGCACCAGCGAGTTCATCGCGATCCCGGAGAAGAGGTAGGCGACCGCCGGGATCAGCAGGTAGTCGAGCATCGCCATCCACCCGGCGATGAACCCCGGCCCCTCGCCCAGACCCTTGCGCGCGTACGCGAAGACGGAACCCGCCAGCGGGGCGACCCGCACCATCTGGGCGTAACTGAAGGCGGTGAACGCCATGACGACGGTCGCGGCGATGTACACCAGCGCCACGGCCCCGTCGGACTTCGCGTCGAGGGTGCCGAAGACGCCGACGGGGGCCATCGGGGCGATGAACAGCAGCCCGTAGACCACCAGATCCCGGAATCCGAGCGTCCGCCGCAGCCCTACCCGTTCGGTGGAGCCGGAGCCGGAGCCGGAGCCGGAGCCGGAGCCGCGACCGGCCTCCGTGCCGCCCTCACCGCCTTCGCGGCCGGCCCCCGCGCCGCTCCCGCCGCCCTCGCTGCCGGAATCCGTGCCGCTGCCGGCCATGAGCCCTCCGTCGTTCGCGTCGTCGTTGGCGTCGTCGGTCGTGTGATCGGTTGCGTGATGAGTCGTCGGTCGCGTGATGATCAGTCTCCCGACCCCGCCGTCCCCGCGCCTGTTCGATACGGCCTTACGATGGGAGGCATGACTGCTACGACACCCCGCCGCGTCCTGCTCGCCGCTCCCCGTGGCTACTGCGCGGGCGTGGACCGTGCCGTGATCGCCGTGGAGAAGGCCCTGGAGCAGTACGGCTCCCCGGTCTACGTACGCCACGAGATCGTCCACAACAAGTACGTCGTACAGACCCTGGAGAAGAAGGGTGCGATCTTCGTCGAGGAGACCGCGGAGGTCCCCGAGGGCTCGATCGTCATGTTCTCCGCGCACGGCGTCGCGCCGACCGTGCACGAGGAGGCGGCGGAGCGGAAGCTCGCCACGATCGACGCGACCTGCCCCCTCGTGACCAAGGTCCACAAGGAGGCCGTCCGCTTCGCGCAGGACGACTTCGACATCCTCCTGATCGGCCACGAGGGCCACGAGGAGGTCATCGGCACCTCGGGCGAGGCCCCCGACCACATCACCCTGGTCGACGGCCCCGAGGACGTCGCGAACGTGGAGGTGCGCGACCCGTCCAGGGTCGTCTGGCTCTCCCAGACCACGCTCTCGGTCGACGAGACGATGGAGACGGTCGGCGCGCTGAAGGAGAAGTTCCCGCTCCTGATCTCGCCGCCCAGCGACGACATCTGCTACGCCACGCAGAACCGTCAGATCGCGGTGAAGCAGATGGGCGCGGACGCCGACCTGGTGATCGTCGTCGGCTCGAAGAACTCCTCGAACTCGGTCCGCCTCGTCGAGGTCGCTCTCGGCGCGGGTGCGGGTGCCTCGTATCTCGTCGACGCCGCCGACGAGATCGACGAGGCCTGGCTGGAGGGCGTCTCCACGGTCGGGGTCACCTCCGGCGCGTCCGTTCCCGAGGTACTGGTGGACGGCGTCCTGGCCTGGCTCTCCGAGCGGGGCTTCGAGGACGTGGAGATCGTGAAGGCGGCCGAGGAGTCGATCGTGTTCTCGCTGCCCAAGGAGCTCCGACGCGATCTGCGCGCGGAGGCGGCGGCACTGTCCGCCGAATAGGGCCTGCCGGCACAGCGCCCTTCGTCCGTCACCGGACCCCGGTCGGTCGCTGTCCCGGACCCCGGTCGGTCGGCTCTCCGCCCCGATCTCCGGCTCGATTCCCGATCTCCGTCCGGATTTCTGTTCGAATTCTTGTTCGGCTTTCCCTTGGATTGCCGTTCCAGGAAGTGGGCGGCGCCGGGTGCCCGTACCGTGGATCACATGGAGATCTTCGGCGTGGACATCGGCGGATCCGGGATCAAGGGCGCTCCCGTGGACCTGGAGCGCGGAGACCTGGCGCAGGAGCGCTTCAAGGTACTCACCCCGCACCCCGCCACCCCCGAGGACGTGGCGGGGAGCGTGGCCGAGGTGGTCGGCCACTTCGACTGGAAGGGGCCGGTGGGTATCACCTTCCCGGGTGTCGTGACCGGCGGCCTGACCCGTACCGCGGCCAATGTCGACAAGGGCTGGGTCGATCTGGACGCCCGCACCCTGCTCGGCGACAAGCTCGGCCTCCCGGTCACCGTCCTGAACGACGCGGACGCGGCCGGTATCGCCGAGATGACCTTCGGAGCGGGCCGGGGCCGCAAGGGCACGGTCATCGTGCTGACACTCGGTACGGGGATCGGCAGCGCGCTCTTCATCGACGGCAGGCTGGTTCCCAACACCGAGCTCGGCCATCTGGAGCTGCACGGACACGACGCGGAGAAGCACGCTTCCACCAAGGCCAAGGAGGACGAGGACCTGAGCTGGCACCACTGGGCGCACCGGGTGCAGAAGTACCTGGCCCATGTGGAGATGCTGTTCTCGCCCGAGCTGTTCATCATCGGCGGCGGAGTCAGCCGCAAGGCCGGGAAATTCCTGCCGCTCATCGAGCACGTGCGGGCCGAGATGGTGCCCGCGGAACTGCAGAACAACGCGGGCATCGTGGGCGCGGCGATGGCGGCGGCGGGCAGCTGAGGCCCGCCGGACGGCTGTCAGTGCAGTGACGTACGCCGCAGTGCTCTCCCCGCCCCTCTGACGCTACGGCTCTCCGGAGTGAATGGCCGGTCAGCGCCGGGACGGGCGTCGTGGGGTCCGTCCGGCGGGCCGGGAAGCCGGTGACGGCTGTCCGGCCGGCCGCGCGGTCTGTGCCGCCAGCAGCATCCGCCGCTGCCGGGCCCGCATCAGCCGGACCTTCCGTACGGTCGCGATGAGCCCGGCGACGAGGGTGCCGCCGTACAGCCAGCCGGCGTGGACGGCGAGGGCGGTGACGACGGCCATGGCCTGTCCGCCGAAGCCGCCCGTGCCACCGGAGATCGGGATGATGCCGACGGCGAACGCGATCGGCACGCTGATCGGAGCGGTCACCAGGTCGGCGGGCCGCACCCAGAGCGCGGTCAGCGCGCTGACCGGCAGGAACAGCACACCGAACACGGCGGACGAGGCATCGAACAGCAGCCAGTCCACACAGCCGATCACGAACATGACAGCGGCCGCGAAGAGCCCGGCACCGATGCCGGTCAGCCGGGGATTGGGCAGTCGTCGCAGGGCGAGCACGGCGGGCGCCACCGGGCGGGGCCGGCCTGCCGGAGTGCTCATCACCCGGTAGGCGGTCGCGCCGTCGGCGGCGGGCCCCTCCGCTTCCTTGGTCCCGAGCGGGGACAGCGGGGCCGGTCGGGTCTGCCTGCGCTGGGGGGGACGTGTCCTGTGCTGCTCCACCGGGACAACGTAGGTTGCCGGGCGGGCGGAAGCGGGTGCGGGACACGCGCTTTGACCGACCTTGGCGATGAGTTCGATGCCACACGGCCCAACGGGAACCGATTCCGCCCCGTTCGTCTCCCCGGCCGGGCTCCCGGCCGGGGCTGCGGATCCGTCCTCGCACCGACCCGTGACCGGCCGCCCGCCCCCGCCCGTAAACTGGAGAATCGGCCCACCCGGGCCCGACGTCCATTCGAGCCCGTCCACCCCCTAGGGAAGTCGCCACCGTGTCGCTCACGATCGGAATCGTCGGTCTGCCGAATGTCGGCAAATCGACCCTTTTCAACGCCCTGACCAAGAACGACGTGCTGGCGGCCAACTACCCGTTCGCCACGATCGAGCCGAACGTCGGCGTCGTCGGCGTCCCCGACCCGCGCCTGAACAAGCTCGCGGAGATCTTCGGCTCCCAGAAGCTGCTCCCGGCGACGGTCGACTTCGTCGACATCGCGGGCATCGTGCGCGGCGCGAGCGAGGGCGAGGGCCTGGGCAACAAGTTCCTCGCGAACATCCGCGAGTCGGACGCGATCTGCCAGGTCATCCGCGCCTTCAAGGACGAGAACGTCGTCCACGTCGACGGCAAGGTCTCGCCCAAGGACGACATCGAGACGATCAACACCGAGCTGATCCTCGCCGACCTCCAGTCCGTCGAGAAGGCCGTCCCGCGCCTCACGAAGGAGGCCCGCCTCCAGAAGGAGAAGGTCGCGGTCCTGGCCGCGGTCGAGGAGGCCCAGAAGATCCTGGAGGCGGGCGACACCCTCTTCCACGCGGGCATCACCGCCGGCACCGAGAAGGGCCGCCTCCTCCACGAGCTGCACCTGCTGACCACCAAGCCCTTCCTCTACGTCTTCAACGTCGACGAGGACGAGCTGGTCGACGAGGACTTCAAGAACGAGCAGCGCGCACTGGTCGCCCCGGCCGAGGCCATCTTCCTGAACGCCAAGATCGAGTCCGAGCTGATCGAGCTCGACGACGACGAGGCGCTGGAGCTCCTCCAGTCGATGGGCCAGGAAGAGCCCGGCCTCGCCACCCTCGGCCGCGTCGGCTTCGACACCCTGGGCCTTCAGACCTACCTCACGGCAGGCCCGAAGGAGACCCGTGCCTGGACGATCAAGAAGGGCGCCACGGCCCCCGAGGCTGCCGGTGTGATCCACACCGACTTCCAGAAGGGCTTCATCAAGGCGGAGATCATCTCCTTCGACGACCTGGTCGAGACGGGCTCGGTCGCCGAGGCCCGCGCCAAGGGCAAGGCGCGCATGGAGGGCAAGGACTACGTCATGCAGGACGGGGACGTGGTGGAGTTCCGCTTCAATGTGTAGCGGCTGACATATCACCACGTCGCTGATCTCGCAAACGTGCAGGTCAAATAGGGTCCGGCTCTTCGGGGTCGGGCCCTTTGAGTCTTCCCGTGCTGGGATGGTGCTGGGATAGCTGACCCCTCGTCACCTGTCATCACCCCTGGTCGTCCCTACCGTGCTGGGATGGGATGCCCTGCCGGTGCTGGGATCCACTCCGGTGAGTAGCTGAACCGTGGGACGGTGGGTGCTGGCTCTGGCAAAGTGAACGGCACTGCTAGACGATTCTCGTGAGGAACTTGTGAGCACGCTCGGTAGCTTCATTTGGTCAATCGCTGACCAGCTTCGGGGCCCCTATCGCCCCAACCAGTACGGGACGGTGGTCCTCCCGTTCACCATCCTGCGGCGGCTCGACTGCATCCTTGAACCCGATCAGTCGACGGTGCGAGAGTTGGCGACGAAGTTCGAGAATCCGAACCGGCTCAAGGTCGAGGTCAAGAAGGTCACGGGCGAACCTTCTACAACACCTCCAACTACTCGTTCGCGAACCTGCTGGAGGACGCGGACGGCTTGGTGGACAACCTCACTGACTACGTCGACCGGTTCTCTGACGACGTGGACGTGTTCGAGTACTTCGACTTCAAGAAGGAGATCCTGGCTCTGGAGAAGGCCGGGCTCCTTCGCGAGATCGTCAAGTCCTTCGGCAAGGTCGACCTTCACCCTGATGTGGTGTCGAACTCCGACATGGGCGATGCCTTCGAATACATCATCCGCAAGTTCAATGAGGCAGCGAACGAGACCTCTGGAGACCACTACACACCGCGCGACGCGATCCGGCTGCTGGTCGACTTGCTCTTCGCGGAGAAGGATGTCGACCTCACCGAGGGAGGCATCATCCGGTCGCTGTACGACCCCACTGCCGGTACGGGCGGCATGCTCTCGCTGGCAGAAGAGCACCTGCTTGCCGAGAACCCCGGCGCGAAGCTGAGCCTGTACGGCCAGGAGTACAACCCGCAGTCGTACGCCATCTGCAAGTCTGACCTGCTCGCCAAGGGCCACGACGCGACCAACATCGCCTTCGGTAACACGCTCACCGACGACGCCTTCAAGGGCCGCCAGTTCGACTACTGCATGTCCAACCCGCCCTACGGCGTGGACTGGAAGCAGTACGTCAAGGCGGTCAAGGATGAGCGCGACTCCGCTGGCCCCTACGGCCGCTTCGCGCCGGGCCTCCCCGCGACCTCCGACGGGCAGATGCTCTTCCTGCTCCATCTGGCCCACAAGATGCGCGCGCCCGAGGACGGCGGCGGTCGAGTCGGCATCGTCATGAACGGCTCTCCGCTCTTCAATGGCGCCGCCGAATCTGGTCCTTCCAACATCCGACGGTGGCTGCTGGAGAACGACCTCGTCGAGGCGATCGTCGCCCTGCCGACCAATATGTTTTTCAACACCGGCATCACCACCTATATCTGGATCCTGGACAACACCAAGCACCCCGACCGCCAGGGCAAGGTGCAGCTGATCGATGGCACGTCGTTCTGGACCAAGATGCGCAAGAACCTCGGCGCCAAGGGACGCGAAATCAGTGACACCGACCGAGCTAAGGTCGTGCGACTGTACGCCGATTTCGAGGACGCCGATCCCGAACTATCCAAGGTGCTGCGCAACGACGAGTTCGGCTACTGGACGGTCAGTGAGCCTTTTCCAACCTCAGGTTGAGGCGTGGTGAAGGACGACGACGGCCTTCACGATGTCGGTGATCCGGTTGGTGCTGCAGCGGAGCTTCCGC
>NZ_JBVHOQ010000010.1:0-229856 GCF_055568375.1 Streptomyces sp. NPDC026062 | reverse complement strand
CGGCCCGTTTGTCTGGACGTTGGAAGGTCAGGCCCCAGCGTTTGAGGTACTTGCCCACGCCGGGCTCGGTGAAGCGGACTCGGTACAGCTTGAAGATCAGCTCGCCTATCTGCCCGCGTGTCCACAGCTGACCGGAAAGCCCCAGGTCGCAAGGGGTGTGATCGAGCACGGCCTGCCGGACGGCGGCCTGCTCGGCCTCGGACAGGACCTGGTGTTCCCCCACGCGACGACCTCGGGTGCGGGACAACAGTGCGTCCCGTCCACCGGCCTGCCACTTGGCCCACCAGTTGTCCACTGCCCTGGCCGACACCTTGAACAGAGCGGCGACCTCTACACGGTCCCGGCCCTCCACCAGCGCGGACACCGCAAGCAACCGCACAGCCTCCTGCGCGTCCGGCGACCAGGTCCGCGCATCCCCCACCAGATCACTCACACACCGTCAACGAGCCTGAACCCAAAGCGTTTCGGATCAATAGCACCTCATCGAAGTCGAACACCGGCCCGCTCTGCTTCATCGCACGCCTTCCTGATAGCGGCCACCATGCGCAGGGGCAGCCGAACCACTGCTTC
The DNA here is from genome assembly GCF_055568375.1 of Streptomyces sp. NPDC026062. Lineage (NCBI taxonomy): Bacteria > Bacillati > Actinomycetota > Actinomycetes > Kitasatosporales > Streptomycetaceae > Streptomyces > Streptomyces sp. NPDC026062. Next base: position 229,286 of record NZ_JBVHOQ010000010.1, on the reverse strand, counting down.
GCTGTCGGGGATGGGGCCAGTCAGCAAGCACTCGGCCAACCTCACCTCATCAGGCTTCCACCCCTGGAACAGCATCTCTTCCGCTTCCACGTCCACCCACACGGTCGGGCAGTTCCGCTCGTCCGTATCGGGGTCCTTCGCGATGAACACTGGGGCCATGACTACCTCCCACAGCGAGGGTGTTACACCTGATTGCACGACCATCACCCTGTCGGCTGGTCGCGTCAAGAGCGCAACCAGTCAAGGCAGTTCGGCGGTGGAGTGACGCAGAAAGCCCCCGCACACGCCCCCGTTGAAGGAAGGCGAGCACGGGGGCTCGGTGGTGCGGTCGCGGTCTGTCACAGTCCCATGGTGCGGGTCATCCATCGGGTTGGCTTCCGGCCATGAATTACCGCGCGAATTCACCTCCACCAAAACACCCGAATGAGCCATGCAAGTTTTTTTGCCTCCCTGCCGCTCTGGAAATGGATGAGCGAGACGGGGACTCCCCGGATCAACGCCGCCGAACGCGCCCACCGGCACGCCGGTATGGACCGGGCCAGGGCCGGCGGGGCCCTGGACTGGGCGCAGTGGCGGGCGCTGGTCGCCGAGGACCCGGTACTCGCCGGGCCGACCGCCGAACGGTTCGCGATCTACGGCGAGCACGCCGACGGCGACATGCCGTCCCCCGCGTGGCACGCGGACATGCTGCGCGCCGCGGGGTTCACCGAGGCGCGGCCCGTCTGGTCCTCGCCCTCGGACAGTCTGGTGCTCGCGGTGAAGTAGCGGCCGCTCGCGGGGTGTTGTGGGGCGGGGTTTGGTGGGGGTGGGGCGGGGGTGTACGGCAGTACGGGCGGCAGTCCCGTGCCCCGCCCGTACTGCCGCACCCCGCCCTGCCCTTCACCCCGTACTGCCGTACCCCGCCCCTCACCCCGTACTGCCGCACCCGCCCCGCCCCGCCCCGCCCCGCCCCGCCACCTCGGACAGGCCCGGCTCGCCTGCCTGTCTGCCTGTCGGCCTGTCCGTCCGTCCGCCTGCCGCACCGCGGTCATCGACACCGCCGGCCTGGTCGACGAGGCCATCCACCCGACCTCCCCCTGCCGGCTCGCCGGCGGTGTCCATCGCCGTCCGGGCGCCGGTGACCACCACGGGAACTTTTCCGGTTGACTGCTGCAACCCGCCCCGCGCCCCACCGCACTGGAAGGGTGAGACGGTCCGCGCCCGCGGGCCGGGGGAGGGACGGTGACGATGCGGAGCGATGGCGACGCCGCGCTGCACGCCTTCGTCGAGAGCAGGCGCACCGCGCTGTTCCGCAGCGCGTATCTGCTCTGCGGCGACCGGCACGAGGCCGAGGACCTGGTCCAGACGACGCTGGTCAAGGTGGTGCTCGGCGGACGGCGGCACGGTCGGCTCGACAACATCGAGGCGTACGCGCGCAAGACCCTGGTCAACACCTTCATCGCGGCCCGCCGCCGGTTCTGGCGGCGTGAGTACTCGTACGGCGAACTGCCCGAACGGGCGGTCCACGCACCCGATCCGGACACCGGCCTCGCGGTACGGGCGGCACTCGCCCGGCTCACACCCAGGCAACGGGCCGTACTGGTGCTGCGCTACTGGGAGGACCTGAGCGTCGAGGCCACGGCCGACATGCTCGGGATGCGGGAGAACACGGTCAAGAGCCACGCGGCTCGGGGGTTGGCGGCGCTGCGCGCCGAGATGGTGGAGGAGTTGGTATGAGCGACGTGCGTGAGCTGCTGGGGCGGGCCGCCGAGGACGCGGGGCAGCCGGTCATCAGTACCGAGGTGGTCTACGCGAGGGCGGCCCGGGTGCGCAGGCGCCGGGTGGCCGCCGTGTCGGTCGCGGCGGTGTGCGCGGTCGCGGCGGGTGCCTTCGTGGTGCCCGGACTCGCCGCTGAGCGGGGGCGGAGCCCGCAGACGTCCTCGGTCGCGGCCCCGGCCGAGCCCGCCGGGAACAGCTCCCGGGCCGCGAAGCTGGTCGAACTGCTGCCCGCCGGCGTCGGTTCGGTCGAACAGGTCTCGCTGGCCGCCATCATCAAGCAGGTGAAGCCGGAGCAGGCCAAGGAGCATCCGTTCGGGCCCTTGGACGGCCAGTACTCGGTCCGCAGGGACGGCGGGGTCGGCTACCTCGTCATCGGTCTCATGGACGCGAAGACGCTGGAGAAGAAGCTCGGGGGCGGTCCCGGTGACACCGACCCGTGCAAGAGCCTTCCCGGGGAGCCGCACCGCACGGACTGTGTCAGCGAGAAACTCCCGGACGGCGGTGAACTGACGATCTGGAGCGACTCGATGGACTACGGGGACGGCACGCCCCAGTGGGGTGAGGAGCTCGTGGCCCGGCTCTCGCTCAAGGACGGCAGCCGGCTGGTCATGCGGGACAGCACGGGCTTCGAGGCCGACACCGCGCAGGGGCCGCTGCTCGGGACCCCGCCGCTCACGCGTGCGCAGCTGCGCACGCTGATGCTCCGTCCGGAGCTGCTGAAGTAGCGGATACGCACGCGAGGGCGGTACGGACCGGCAGGGTCCGTACCGCCCTCGTGCGCGTCAGCCGAACCGGCCCTAAAGGACCTTGGAGAGGAACGACTTCGTCCGGTCGTGCTGCGGGTTGGTCAGGACATCGCGCGGGTGGCCCGACTCGACCACCACGCCGTCGTCCATGAAGACCAGCGCGTCGCCGACCTCACGGGCGAAGCCCATCTCATGGGTGACGACGATCATCGTCATGCCGTCCTCGGCGAGACCGCGCATGACGTCGAGCACATCACCCACCAGCTCCGGGTCGAGCGCCGACGTGGGCTCGTCGAAGAGCATCAGCTTCGGCTCCATGGCCAGCGCCCGGGCGATGGCCACCCGCTGCTGCTGTCCGCCGGAGAGCTGCGAGGGGTAGTTCTTCGCCTTGTCGGAGAGACCGACCCGGTCCAGGAGCCGTTCCGCGCGGGCTCGGGCGACCGCCTTGGACTCGCCCTTGACCTGGACGGGGGCCTCCATGACGTTCTCGACCGCCGTCATGTGGGGGAACAGGTTGAAGCGCTGGAAGACCATGCCGATGTCCCGGCGCTTCAGGGCGACTTCGCTGTCCTTGAGCTCGTAGAGCTTGTCTCCCTTCTGGCGGTAGCCCACCAGTTCGCCGTCGACGTACAGCCGCCCGGCGCTGACCTGCTCCAGGTGGTTGATGCACCGCAGGAACGTCGACTTGCCGGAACCGGACGGGCCGATCAGACAGAAGACCTCGCGCGGGGCGACCTCCAGGTCGATGCCTTTGAGGATGTGCGCGGCGCCGAAGGACTTGTGGACGCCCTCGGCCTTGACCATGGCGGTCATGCCATGCCTCCCTTCGGGCGGCCCAGCGACAGCAGGTTGGCCTTGACCTTCTGCATCGGGGTGGGCGGCAGGCTCCGGCTGGAGCCGCGGGCGTAGTACCGCTCCAGGTAGTACTGCCCGACGCTCAGTACCGAGGTCATGATCAGGTACCAGGCCGCGGCGAGGAAATACATCTCCACCGGGGCTCCGGAGGCCTGCCCGATGTCCTGGGCGTATTTGAACAGTTCGTAGAACTGCACGGCAGCTACCAGCGACGTGGTCTTGAGCATGTTGATGACTTCGTTGCCCGTCGGCGGCACGATCACCCGCATGGCCTGCGGGAGAACGACGCGGCGGAGCGTCTTGCCGTGGCTCATGCCCAGCGCCTGGGACGCCTCCGTCTGGCCCTCGTCGACCGAGAGCAGACCGGCCCGGCAGATCTCGGCCATGTACGCGGCCTCGTTGAGGCCCAGCCCGAGCAGCGCCGTCAGCAGCGGCGTCATGAAGCTCGACCAGTAGTCCTTGTAGATCGGCCCGAGGTTGATGTACTCGAAGACCAGACCCAGGTTGAACCAGACGAACAGCTGCACCAGGACCGGTGTACCGCGGAAGAACCAGATGTACGACCAGGCGATCGACGAGGTCACCGGGTTCTTCGACAGGCGCATGACGGCCAGCAGGATGCCGCCGACCACGCCGATCACCATCGAGAGGGAGGTCAGCAGCAGGGTCTGGCCGACGCCCTTGAGGATGCGGTCGTCGAAGAAGTAGTCCGGGACGGCGCCCCAGTTGATCCTGCCCTGGCTGAAGGCGTAGACGATGGCGACGAGCGCGGCGATGGCGATGACCGCCGAGACGTACCGGCCGTAGTGCCGGACCGGGATGGCCTTGATCACTTCAGGTCCGGCCGGTGGGCTGGGGGGTGCGGGCGACCGGTCGGCCGGGCCCGTTTTCTCGAGTTCAGTCACGGCTTGACCCTTTCAGTGCCGGATCCGGTCAGGTTCCGCCGTTCACCTTGGCCTCGGTGACCGCGCCGGCCTCCACGCCCCACTTCGCGATGATCTTCTCGTATTCGCCGTTCTTGATGATCGCGTCCAGGGCGGCCTTGACGGCCGCGGTGAGCTTGTCGTTGCCCTTGGCGACGGCGATGCCGTACGGGGCCGCCGCGACCTGGTCGCCGACGATCTCGAAGTCCTTGCCACCGCCCGAGGTCTTCACGGCGTACGCGGCCACCGGGAAGTCGGACGAAGCGGCGTCCGCGCCGCCGGAGCGCAGCCGGGTCTGCGACTCCAGGTCGTTGTCGAACGCCTCGATGGCGACCTGCTTGCCGCCGGTGCACTTCCTTGACTCGGCCTTGGCCAGGTCGTGCGAGACGGTGTTGCGCTGGACGGCGATCTTCTTGCCGCAGAGGTCGGCCCAGGTGCTGATCCCCTGGTCGTCGCCCTTCCTGGTGTAGATCGAGACCCCGGCGGTGAAGTAGTCGACGAAGTCGACCCCTTCGCCGACCTTCTTCTTCGTCTCGGGGTCGATGCCCTCCTGGCGCTCCTTGCTGTCGGTCATGGACGACATCGCGAGGTCGTAGCGCTTGGCGCGCAGACCGGTGACCAGAGTGTCGAAGGTGCCGTTCTCGAACCGGAACTCCACCCCCAGCTCCTTGCCGAGCGCGGCCCCCAGGTCGGGGTCGATGCCGACCGTCCTGCCGGACTCGTCCTTGAACTCGACCGGCGGGTAAGCGATGTCCGAACCGACCCTTATGACGCCCTTGGCCTTGATCTCCGGGGGGAGGAGGTCGGCGGGGGAGGTGGCACCGGCCGTGGGCCGGGCCGGTGCCGAGCCGCTGTCGTTCTTCGTCTGGTCGCCGCAGGCGGTCAGCAGCATGGTGCCGGCGACCGCGAGGGTGCTGACCGCGGCGATACGGGACTGCGCGATCGTGCGACGCGTGATACCTGCGGTCATATCGGGGCTCCTCCGGCAGATGAGGGTGGTGTCACCAGGCGTTATCACATACGGCGTTGGGTGTTGCCGCAATGTGTGATTACGGCATCTTGCCATTTGGATTAGCCCAAACAGGGGGCGCCGCATGTCAAAATCGGGTAACGGGACACCCCCGAACCCAGCGGGCCGGCACATCAAGGCCGGACCTTTCCCTGGAATGGCTCCCTCCTGCCGGAAGATCCCCCGTCTTGGCCCTGTTCTGGGCGGGTTTCAAGTCGTCCGGCCGAGTTGTCCGTATGCCCCGCTATGAGACGCGTCACCGTGGGGATACCGACTCGTCGGCGGTACGGCCTGTCCGGTAAGAAGGACGTTTACACCCCTCATCCGGGGCTCAGGGCGCGTGTGCGGCGCGCCCGCGCGTATGAATCTCTCCCTGCCGGGGCGGACCAATCGCCCAGCGCGGGAACGTACGCGGTGCCCACCCACCCCTCCTCAACCAGGAGTGGCCACCCTCGAACGATGAAGACTTAAGGGGTCAACACCATGGCAGCGGAGATCGTCAATCCTCGCAGCGACAGCAGTACGGAAAGCACCACCGGCAGCGCCACCGACGAGCCGTTCGATCCGGCCTTCGCGCTCCACCGGGGCGGGAAGATGGCCGTGCAGGCCACCGTCCCGGTCCGGGACAAGGACGACCTGTCCCTCGCGTACACGCCCGGCGTGGCGAAGGTGTGCAGCGCGATCGCCGAGAACCCGGAGCTCGTCCACGACTACACCTGGAAGTCGCAGGTCGTCGCGGTCGTGACGGACGGCACCGCGGTTCTCGGTCTCGGCGACATCGGACCCGAGGCCTCCCTCCCCGTGATGGAGGGCAAGGCGATCCTGTTCAAGCAGTTCGGCGGTGTGGACGCGGTGCCGATCGCGCTCGCGACCACCGACGCGGACGAGATCGTGGAGACCGTCGTCCGGCTCGCCCCGTCCTTCGGCGGCGTGAACCTGGAGGACATCTCGGCGCCGCGCTGCTTCGAGATCGAGCGCAAGCTCCAGGAGCGGCTCGACATCCCCGTCTTCCACGACGACCAGCACGGCACGGCCGTGGTCACCCTCGCCGCCCTGCGTAACGCCGCGAAGCTGTCCGGCCGCGGCCTGGGCGAGCTGCGCGGCGTCATCTCGGGCGCCGGCGCGGCCGGTGTGGCCATCGCCAAGTTCCTGCTGGAGGCGGGGCTCGGAGACGTCGCGGTCGCCGACCGCAAGGGCATCGTCAGCCGGGACCGCGAGGACCTGACCGACGTCAAGCGGGAGCTGGCCGAACTCACCAACAAGGCCGGGATCTCCGGGTCCCTGGCGGACGCGCTCGCCGGCGCGGACCTCTTCATCGGCGTCTCCGGCGGTACGGTCCCGGAGCCGGCCGTCGCCTCGATGGCACCCGGCGCCTTCGTCTTCGCCATGGCGAACCCGAACCCCGAGGTGCACCCCGACATCGCGCACAAGTACGCGGCAGTCGTGGCCACCGGCCGTTCGGACTACCCGAACCAGATCAACAACGTGCTGGCGTTCCCCGGCATCTTCGCGGGCGCGCTCCAGGTGCGGGCGGCGCGGATCACCGAGGGCATGAAGATCGCCGCGGCGAACGCGCTGGCGGACGTGGTGGGCGACGAACTGGCCGCCGACTACGTGATTCCGTCGCCGTTCGACGAGCGGGTCGCCCCGGCGGTCACGGCGGCCGTCGCGGCTGCGGCGCGGGCGGAGGGTGTCGCCCGCCGCTGAGGTGAGTGAGCCGGGGGTCCGGGTGGTGTCTCCTCGGGGGCGCCGCCCGGACCCCCGCTCCTTGACCGCGGCAGGGGCCGGGTCCCCGCCCGGGGGCTTTCGCGCGCGCGGCGCGTGTCACACCCGCAGCCGGTTACGCCCGGCCACGGCCCCGCCTATCGTCGGCCCCATGTTCGCCGCCTACGCATCCCGCCTCGACCGCGACCACCCCCTCAACGGCCTTGAGCTGGGCGAGCGCCCGGCTCCCGGGGCACGTCCCGGGTGGACCACCGTCAACGTCTGGGCCGCCTCCCTCAACCACCACGACCTCTGGTCGCTCCGCGGTGTCGGCATCACCGAGGACAAGCTGCCGATGATCCTCGGCTGCGACGCCGCCGGGACCGACCAGGACGGCAACGAGGTCGTCCTGCACTCCGTCATCGGCCAGACCGGACACGGAGTCGGCCCCGACGAGCCCCGCTCCATCCTCACCGAGCGCTACCAGGGCACGTTCGCCGAGCAGGTCACCGTCCCCAGCTGGAACGTGCTGCCCAAGCCGAAGGAGCTCACCTTCGAGCAGGCCGCCTGCCTCCCCACCGCCTGGCTGACCGCGTACCGCATGCTCTTCACCAACGCCGGTGTGCGCCCGGGTGACTCCGTACTGGTCCAGGGAGCCGGCGGCGGTGTCGCGACCGCGGCGATCGTGCTCGGCCGGGCCGCCGGGCTGCGGGTCTACGCCACCAGCCGTGACGAGGCCAAGCGCAGGCGGGCCGTCGAACTCGGCGCTGTCGAGGCGTACGAGCCGGGCACCCGGCTGCCCCACCGGGTCGACGCCGTCATCGAGACCGTCGGCGCCGCCACCTGGTCGCACTCCGTCAAGTCCCTGCGCCCCGGCGGCACGCTGGTCATCTCCGGCGCCACCAGCGGCGACCGCCCCACGCACGCCGAGCTGACCCGCATCTTCTTCCTGGAGCTGAAGGTCGTCGGTTCGACGATGGGCTCGAAGGGCGAGCTGGAGGACCTGCTGGCGTTCTGTGCGACCACGGGGGTGCGTCCGGTCATCGACGAGGTACTGCCGCTGGACCGCGCCCGTGAGGGGTTCGAACGGCTCGCCTCGGGTGACCAGTTCGGGAAGATCGTGCTGACCGCTGTCAACTAGAGTTGACGCATGCCGTGTGTCAACGTAAGTTGACTGCATGACTGAAGCGACGGATCTCGCCGAGCGCGTCGGCGACCGCGACCCCAGGGTGGGGCTGCGGTCGGTCGCCGCGCTGCGGCGGCTGCTGGAGCAGCTCGAAGCCGTACAAGTGAGAAGCGCCCGGGTGCAGGGCTGGTCGTGGCAGGAGATCGCGGCCGAATTGGGCGTCAGCCGGCAGGCCGTGCACAAGAAGTACGGGAGGCGTTGATGTTCGAGCGATTCACCAAGGGGGCCCGCGCCGCGGTGACCGGTGCCGTGACGCATGCCGAACGGGCGGAGGCCGGTTCGGTCACCGAGGAGCATCTGCTGCTCGCCCTGCTGGAACAGGAGGGCAGCCGGGCCTCGTTCGCCGTTGCCGCGCTGGGGCTGACGGACCGCAGGGCCTCGGTGGAGGCGGCCCTGGCCGACGCGCGCAGACGGGGCGGAATGACGAAGGCCGATGCCGACGCCCTCGCGGGCATCGGCATCGACCTCACCGCGATCGTCTCCCGCGTCGAGGAGGCGCACGGGGAGGGCGCCCTGACGGGTGGCCGCAAGGACCACCGCCGGTGGGCGGGTGATCGCGCGTTCAGCAAGGAGGCGAAGAAGATCCTCGCGAAGGCGCTGCGGATCGCACTCGGCCGGGGCGACCGGTTCATCGGCGAGGAGCATCTGCTGCTGGCCCTCACCGCGTCCCCCGGAATCGTCGCCGATGTGCTCGCCGACCACGGTGCGACGTACGAGACGGTCAGCCGTGCGCTGTACGGGGACGGCGGCGCGGGCCAGGGGCGCAAGGCGGGCTGAAACGATCAGGGCGGCCCGGGGAGCCTTCCCCCGGCCGCCCGTGTGCCTCGCTCCGCCCGATCCTTCTCCTCCCGATCCTTCTCCTCCCGCTCCCGCGCCCCCGCTTCTACTTCGCGTCGCCGTCGGTGTCCTCGCGCAGCAGCGCGCCGATACGGGCGGCCGCCGTCGACAGATGCCGGCGGGCCTGTCCGAGCTGGTCCTCCGTCACCCCCCGGTCTCTGGCGGCGTCCCGGATGTCGTCGCGGAACCGGTCGAGCAGGCGGTCCAGGTCGCGGGCCGGGTCGCCGGTGCCGCCGACGTCCTGGCCCCAGCCGGAGTCGGAGTGAGGGCCCGGGGCGGAGTCGGAGCGGGGGCCCGGGGCGGGGGTGTCCGGCTTCCCGTACGGCGGCCGGTTGCCGGTGCGGGCGAAGCCGCCCAGCTGGCCGGTGATCTCGGCAAGGCCCTCCCGTACGCCCGCCGGCCAGTCGCCCCGGGCGAAGTGGTCCTGGACCTGACGGGCGGCGTTCTGCATCTGCTCGCGCGCCCGGTCCTGGGCCTCCTTGGCCTGGCGGCGGGCCTGCTGGGCCTCCTCGCGGGCACGGCGGGACTCGTCCTTCGCCCGGCGCGCCTGCTCCTTCCACTCCTGCTTCGCCTTGCGCAGCTCCTCCTTCGCGGTGCGCCAGGACTCCTTGTCCCCGAAGTCACCGAAGTTGCCCAGGTCGCCGAGATCGCCGAAACCACCGAAGGGGGACTCCTTGCCCGGCCGGCCGGGCGGACGCGAGGAGCTGGTGTGCCGCGACTCGTCGGCCGCGGCGCGCATCTCGCTGCGCAGCTTGCCCGCCGCGCCCCGGACGTCGTCGCGCATCTCGGCGGCCAGCTCGGAGACCGACTCCCTGATCTCCAGTTCCAGATCGGCGAGCTCGCCGGTGCGGCCCGCCAGCTCGGCGCGGCCGGCGTCGGTGATCGAGTAGACCTTGCGCCCGCCCTCGGTGGCATGCGTGACCAGGCCCTCGGCCTCCAGCTTGGCCAGGCGCGGGTAGACGGTGCCCGCCGAAGGCGCGTACAGGCCCTGGAAGCGCTCTTCGAGAAGCCTGATCACCTCGTAGCCATGGCGGGGGGCTTCGTCGAGCAGCTTGAGCAGGTAGAGGCGCAGGCGGCCGTGGGCGAATACGGGGGGCATGTCAGAGCACCTTTCCGGTCGGCTCGGCGTCGTGCGGATCGTCCTCGGCCGGTGGGCGGCGCAGCAGGGCGATCGATCCCGAGACCGTCGTCGCCTTCAGTGTCCCGGTTCCGGTGCCCAGCGTGCCGGTGATCTTCTTGGCGCCCCACTGGCCGCTGACCCGGAGGTCATCGAAGCCGTTCGAGACGGAGCCGCTCGCGGTGTTCGCCTCGACCCGTGCGTCGGCCGGGTGCGGCAGGCGGATGGCGAGCTCGCCGGAGACCGTGCTCAGCCGGATGTCGGTGGGCTTGCCCGTCGGGTCCAGGTCGAGTGCCATGTTCCCGCTGACGGACTCCGCCTTCACGCAGGCCCCGGCGCCCTCGACGACGGTCAGATCGCCGGAGACCGAGTGGAAGCGCAGTGCGCCGGTGACGGCCTGTGCCTCCACGTTGCCGGACACGGTCTCGGCGCCGACCGGTCCCGAGAGCCCGATGAGCGTGGTGTCGCCGGTGACGCCGCGTACGTCCGTACGGCCGCGCACCCCGGAGACGAAGGTGCCCGCGCCGACCACGCCGACCGCCACCGCCGAACCGGCGGGGACGGTGAGGGAGACCTCCGCGCGGCGCTGCCAGCCCTTGCGGTCGAACCACTTGCGCATGCCCTGCCAGGCCGGGTTTTCGTACGAGACGGTCACGACGCCGTCGTGCTGCGTGACGACCAGTGGTGGCCCCTCGATGCCGGAGACCTCCAGCCTGGCGGTCGGCTCGTCGGTGCCGACGACGTTGACCGTTCCGTTGACGATCCGCACGTTGAGCGAGGTCACGGGTTCGTCGAAGGTGAGCTTGCGCGGCTCGGCGATGGCCCACGTCGACACAGGCATGGATCAGGCCTCCTGGGGAGCGCGGATGACGCAACATATCGCGTCTCTTGTGGAACACGATATATCGCGGATTGGGGAAGTCAAGGCGGTCGCGAGGGGCCGCGAACGGGGGTGGTGGCCCGCTGAGGGAGGAGGTGGCGCGACTATCGGGTCATAAGGCGTCAGAGCGGTGCAATGTGTCCTACGGTGTGGGGCATGGACGCGACATCACCCGTGGGAGCACTGCTGCTGTGCCGGGCCGAACCGGACGCGGTGCGGCCGGTCGCCCACCTGCTGCGTGAGCGGATGCTGCTCGCGCCCGCCGGAGAGGGCTGGAGCGTCCTCGTGCCGGAGGGAACGCCCTGGCAGGACGGACGGGACGGGCAGGACGGACGGGGCCCGGGAGACGGGCCGAGCGGGCGGCCGGCCGGCACGGGGGAGGCGGCCGAGCCGGTCGACCGGGTCGTCGGCGGCTGGGCCACCGCGCTCGCGGTCGGCTCCACCTGGCCGGTTCTGGCGCTGTGGTGGGACGGCGACCGGGCCGGGTACACGCTCGCTGCGGGGTTCCGCCGCCCCGTCGGCTATGTCTGGCTCGCCGACGGGACCCCGGCCGGCGAGGACGAGGCGATGCGTACGTTCGGCGAGCGGCTCGGCCTGGATCCCGTGCTGGATGTCCAGGCGCTGGAGGCCCTGACCCGTCCTGATCCGGAGACCGACGCCCGTGCCCGGCTCCGCGGCCTGCTCGCCGTGCTCACCCGCATCGGGCTGGGGCTCCCGCCGGGCGTGGAACCGGGCGAGCCCTCCGGCCGGCTGACCGAGGGGGCCGGCGGGTGGCCGGAGGCCGAGCGGATCACCTGGACCGGCTGGCGCGACGCGGTCAAGGTCGAACTCGAAGCGGTCGAGAACAGTCGCATGGGCCCATGGATGCGCGGTCCCCGAGCCCGCGCACTGGCGGGCGCCCAGCTGGCGGCGGGATTCCCGATCGCCCTCTGGGGAGCGGGCCGGCGCAGCGGCGGGTGGGTCTTCGCCGGGGTGCTGCTGATGGCGCACGGCGCGCTGGGCATCGCGTACGACCGGATCAGGGACGAGGGGCCGCACGTGCCCTGAGGTGGATCAGGGGCGAGGGGCCGCACGCACCCTGACGTGGATCAGGGGCGGGGGACCGGAGACGCCCTGGCGTCCGGGGACTGTCAGTCCTCGTCGTCGTCCTCGTCGTCCAGCCGGGCCAGCCAGGTGGCGAGGCGCTCGACCGGCACCTCGAAGTCGGGGTTGAGGTCGACGAACGTACGGAGCTGCTCGGCGAGCCACTCGAAGGTGACCTCTTCCTCGCCTCGCCGCTTCTCCAGCTCCTCGATACCGCGGTCGGTGAAGTACATGGCGCAAGTTTAAGCCCTGGTGACAGCCCTGCCGCTGCCGGGAGACGGTCCGGTGGGGGCCGGGACACGGCCCGGCGGCAGCGGGGATCACGGTGCGGCGGCGGCCGGGAGACGGTCCGGCGGCGGCAGGGCGGGGCGGACGAGAACCGGCCCGCCGTTCTCCCGCGTCCTGGTGCATGTACCTCGCATCGGCCACCTGCGGCCGTTAATCTGCGGGGAGTTGGGGAACGGGGGGTGTCATGGGTGACAGTGGGGCCCGCATCACACGCATCGAGATGCCGGACGGCACGCCGGTCTGGGCACGGATCTCGGGAGCGGAGGAGCTGGACCGTCCGGAGTCCGGTGGCCTGACGTTCACGGACACCGGATTCGGGGACCTCACCGACCGGGTGCAGGCCCGGGTCGAGAGCCTGCACTCGGTGGTGACGAGTGTCGCGCGCTCACTCGCGGTGCCGCTGCGCGCCGTGCGGCCGGACGAGGTCAGCGTCGAGTTCGGGATCGAGCTCACCGCCAAGTCGGGCAAGGTGGTCGGGCTGCTCGCGGACGGCGAGGCCAAGGGGGCGATCAAGGTCACGCTCACCTGGAACGGCGGCGGTCCACCGGTCGATCCGCCCGCGCCCGTGCCGGCTCAGGCCCCCGCCCCCGCGCCCCCCGCTCCCGTGGGGCCGCCGCTGCCCCCGGTTCCGTTCGCGCCACCGGTCGCCCCGGCGCCCGCGCCCCTCACGCCGTCCGCCGGAGCACCCCCCGGCGCCCCGGCGCACCCCGACGGTGCGGACGACACCGACGGCGGCGGAGAGTGACCTCGGAGGGCGACGGGGGCGCGGCGGGGGGCCTGGGAGGACCACAGGCCGCACTCATGGACCTCGTGCGTGACTCCACGGTGCGCATCCATCGCCCGGGGGCCGGGTATGCCCATGAAGGGCCGGGCGGGGGCTTTCTGGGAAGCGGATTCTTCATCGCTCCCAACTGGATCCTCACGTGTGCGCACGTGGCAATGCGAGGGGAGGGGGGCATGGTGAACGTGTTGTTCAAGGAAGGCAGTTACAGCACGGACCTGAGCGAGGTGCCGGGCGAGGTCGTCGCCGCGATGCCCGGCGCGCGGCCGCCCGGGGCCGCAGGCTGGCCGGCCCCCGACCTCGCGCTCATCAAGCTCCAGCGCCCCGCCGAGCACACCTGTGTGTATGTCACCGAGCGCTCGGAGGCCATGCTGCGCAGCCGGGAGATCCACTGCGTGGGATGGGCGCCCTCGCAGGACGGGGGGCTGCTGAAGCGCAGCGGCGTCTGTGTGGTGAAGGGTGCCTACGGCGCGTCGGACGACGCCGAACAGGTCGTCAGGCTCGACGGGGACTGGCTGGAGCCCGGCATGTCCGGCGGCCCCGTGGTGGATCTCGTCCGAGGGGAGGTGGTCGGGGTGATCAAGTCGCGGCTCGACAACCACCAGGGCGGAACGGCCGTGGGGACCGAGCGGTTACGCACCCTGAAGGTGCCGTCCGGGCCGGTCGGGACCGAGGCCGACGACATCTACCAGTCCGTCTTCCACGCCCACGACCGCTACCACGCGGACCGGCACAACAGCTCGGTCGACACCGGGCGGACCTGGGCCGATGTGCAGAGCGAGCTGCCGTTGCCGCCCGGCGGGATCCTCGGTCCCAAACAGCGGGTGGACCTGCTGGGGCGGCTCGCCGCGCTTCCGCCCCCGGTCAGCACCCGCAGTCTGCTCGTCCTTCTCGACGCGCTGCCCGGAGTTCACTCCCGGGAGCACCGCCCGGCACCGCGCGGCTGGCGCGACGGGCTGGGGGCGCTGTACGACACCCGGGCCCGCGAGCGGGCGGCCCAGTTCGAACTGGTCCTGCGCTACTGCATGGGGGTCCTCGCGGCCGGCCGTTCCAGCGGCGTCCTGTCCGCCGAGAACGCCGCATCACTGTGGGACTGGGTGCGGCAGACGGCGAAGGCCGAACTGCCCAGGGATCTGCGCCGCCAGTTCGACATGGACTGGGCCGATGTCCACCTGTACCTGGAGCGGAGCCGTCAGCAGGCCCGTCCGCCGCTGAGCGAACCCGTTGTTCCGGCGGAACGCGACTGTGTCGTCCTGGAGGTGGAGCGCCAGGGCTGGGCCCCCGGCCAGTACGACTGGCGGGTCGCCGTCGCCCGGCACGCGGGGGAGATGTCGCGGATCCGGGACGGTCAGGGCGGACCGCTCGGCTCCGTGCCCGACCAGCTCGCCGCCGCGCTGACCGAGGCCTTCCGGGAGTGCGACGAGCCGGGCAGTCCCGCCGTGCTCCAAGTGGTGGTCGTGCCCGCGCTGTTCGGCCTGGAGGTCGACCGATGGGAGCTCCCTTCCGACGGCCGTCCCCTCGGCGTCGTACGCCCCGTGGTCCTGCGCAGTTCGGAACACGGTCCCACCGACGAGCGAATGGCACGCTGGGACATGACGTCGAACGCCGGGATGCAGGCCGAAGTCATCGACTGCGAGAACGAGTTACGGGTAAGCGTGCCGGAGACGGACCGGCTGGGCAGCCTTGCGCGCGAGACGGTTCCGGTCCTCTGCCGCTACGGCAACCGGCCGGACCCCGGCATCACGACCGGGGTGGGGAGGGTGCTCGACGCCGGATTCACCGTGGCGCTGCTCCAGCGACGGCCGGCGGAGGGCGACACGGTCTGCAAGGAGTTCCACCGGCGCGTGGCCGAGGGCGTCTCGGACATCCGGGCCCGTGACCGGCTGCCGCGATGGCTCCATGAGCTGAGACGAGGGGTGAGTTCGGCTCGTACCGAGACGTACTGGTCCGACGGCGTGGCCCTCTACTACGACAATCCGCACCAGCCCCTGCCCAGTTCCGAGTTCCTGGAAGCACCGTGACGGGACGTGCCGGCCGCGACCGGAAGGACCGTGCCGGCTCGCCTCTTTCGGGCGGTGCGCCGGATCGATACGGTGATGCCCGTTCGACGGCCGCCCTCTGGCGAACGAATGACAACGAGGAACGTTATGAGTGAACCCAGCGAGTGGCTCATCTACCGAGGGATCGGCGAACCCCACGACGGCGTACCGCAGTTGCCGCCTCCACCGCCGTGGCGGGACTTCGCGGGAGGGCGCCTCGACCCGGCGGACGGGGAGGAGCGGGCCGACCGCAGGCTCGGTATCCCCGGGCGCATCGCCGAGGAGCACCGGCCGGGCGCCGAGGAACTCGAAATGATCAATGCCGCGCTGTATCTGCGGCGTCCGCTGCTGGTCACCGGCGACCCGGGCGCGGGGAAGAGCACCCTGGCCCACTCCGTCGCCCGTGAGCTGGAATTCGGCAAGGTCCTGCGGTGGCCCATCGTCAGCCGCTCCACCCTGCTGGGCGGGCTGTATCACTACGATGCGATTGCCCGGCTCCAGGATGTCCAGATCGCCTCGCACGCCTCCGAAGGCACGGACGCGGCCACCGATCCGGCCCAGAATGTGGGGAGTTACATCCGTCTCGGACCGCTGGGGACCGCTCTGCTCCCCTCGGACCGGCCCAGGGTGCTGCTCATCGACGAGCTCGACAAGAGCGACATCGACCTGCCGAACGACCTCCTCAACGTGCTGGAGGAGGGCGAGTTCGCCATTCCCGAACTGGAGCGGATCGTCGACCGGCTGCCCGACGGCGAGGCGGACGTGCTGGACCACGACGGCAACAAGGTGCGGATCAAGGGCGGCCGGGTCCAGTGCCGGGCGTTCCCGTTCGTGGTGCTCACCAGTAACGGCGAGCGGGATTTCCCGGCTCCCCTGATGCGCCGTTGTATCCACCTGGAGCTCGGCCGCCCCGACCACCAGCGGCTGGCCGCCTTTGTGAAGGCCCATCTGGGCGAGGAGGCCGCCCGTTCCAGCGATGACCTCATCGCGCACTTCCTGGAGCGCTCCCGCAGTGAACTTCTCGCTACGGACCAGTTGTTGAACGCCATCTACCTCACGCACGCCGCGGCACCGGCCGGCCGGGACCGGCTGGCCGACCTGCTCATCCAGCGACTCGACCGGCCGAGGTGAGGGCCTGATGCCAGGGGTGGACGGGGCGCCGGGTGCGCTCGGAGCGGGCGGGCCGCCCGATGAGCCGGCGGCGGCCGGACCCCGTGGTGCCCCGGTGGCGGCCGGCGCCGCCGGGCCGCGCGCCGGTGAGCTGCTGCCGGAACTGATAGCCAGGCTGCGCGAGGCCGGCGTCGACCCCGACGTCGAGCAGCTCCGCGACGCGCTCTGGCTGGCCGGTGTGACCCGCACCGCCGACGAGCCCGTGGGCGAAGGGGTGGCGGCCGGTCCCGCGCCTTCGCGGGCCCCGGACCCCACAGGGCCCGCCCCGGCCGCCGGGGGCGCGGCACCGGCGCGGGACGGCGGCGTCCCGGAGACCCGTGAGGGCGGCCGGACGCCGGAGGCGCGGGAGCCGGGACGTGACCGGCGGATATCCCTGTACCCCGTCCCCCGTGCCGCACGGGACGGCGGCGGGCGGGACGAGGACGGCGAGGCCCCGGCCGGAAGACGGCCGGGCGGGCGTGAGCGTGCGGCCTCGGTCGCACTCGGGGTACCGGCCGCCCCCGTGCTGCCGGCCCCCCTCGAACTCGCGCGCGCCCTGCGCCCGTTGCAGCGCTACCGTCCCGTCTCCGCCCCGCTGCGCCAGGTCCTGGACGAGCAGGCGACCGCGGAACGCAGCGCCCGTGCGGGCGGCATGATCATGCCGGTCTTCCGTGGCGTCCGGCGGGCCGACGCCATTCTTCAGTGCGTCATGGACGCCTCCTCCTCGATGCTGGTGTGGGACCGGATGTTCGGAGAACTCCAGCAGATCTTCGGTCAGTTGGGGGCATTCAGGGACGTCCAGGTGCGCTATCTGCACCAAGGCCCGGACGGCGGCTGCGCGGTCAGCCGCAGTGCCGACCCGGCCGCTGCCCCGCTGCACTCCGCGGACCGGCTCAGCGATCCGACCGGACGCCGGGTCACCGTGGTGATCAGCGACTGCGCCGGGCCGCTCTGGCACAGCGGACGCGCCCACCGGCTGCTGCACCAACTGGCCCGGCAGGCCCCGGTCGCCGTGCTGCAACCACTGCCGCAACGGATGTGGAACCGCACCAGGCTGCCGGTCACCTTCGGTTCGCTGGCACGGGGCGACGGCCTTGCCGGAGCCACCCTGCTGAAGGTCACCGAGGAAGGCGGAACGGGCCCCGCGGTGCACCCCGGGGCGCTGGCCGTTCCGGTCCTCCCGCCCCTGCCGGACGCGCTGTCCGCCTGGGCCAGACTGCTCTCCGGCACCGGTGCCGCGCAGATCCCCGGAGCGGTCGGCTGGGTGCGCGGCGACCAGGCTCCCGCCGCCGCCCAGCGCTCCGGCCGTACGCTCTCCTCGCTCCAACTGGTCAGCCGCTTCCGCTCGGTGGCCTCCCCGGTCGCCGGGCAGCTGGCCGTCTACCTCGCGGCGGCGCCTCTCTACCTGCCGGTGATGCAGCTCGTGCAGCGCACGATGCTGCCGCATTCTGGTCCGTCCGAACTCGCCGAGGTGCTGCTGAGCGGACTGCTCTCCCGCGTCGACGGCGGCGGCCGGGGACAGTGGTACGCGTTCGAGCCCGGCGTCCAGGACGCTCTGCTCGGCCCGCTGGGCAGGGACGAGGCGCTGCTCGTACTCAAGCACTGCTCGCAGTACATAGAGCAGCGGTTCGGCAAGGGCGGGCCCAACTTCCCGGCCCT
The DNA here is from genome assembly GCF_055568375.1 of Streptomyces sp. NPDC026062. Taxonomy (NCBI): domain Bacteria; kingdom Bacillati; phylum Actinomycetota; class Actinomycetes; order Kitasatosporales; family Streptomycetaceae; genus Streptomyces; species Streptomyces sp. NPDC026062. The sequence continues at coordinate 211,272 of NZ_JBVHOQ010000010.1, read as the reverse complement.
CGCCTTCGCCCAGCTCGGCGACGGCGCGGCGCACGGATCGACATACCCCGCCCGCTACGGCACGGCGCACCCCGATCCCGGGGCCGAGGCCGCCGAGGAAGCCGAGGACGGCGAGGAGAACGGAGGGACCGGGAGCCGTGCGCCCCACGCCTTCGCCGAGGTCGCAGCCCGTGTACTGGAGCGGTTCATGCCCCTTCCCCCCGTATCCGACGAGGCGCCCGCCGGACCTTCGGCGCCCGACACCCGCCCCACGGTGGAGCGGGCCCGCGCACTCGTGCGCCAATTCGAGGCGGACAGGATGGTGCAGCGCCTGATCGACGCCGTCCAGTTGCTCCGGGGGGCCGTGGAGAACAGCCCGTATCCCGTCGCCGACCCCGGACTCTGGGCGCAGTACGCCCTCTGCGTACTGCGGCTGTGGGAGGTGCAGGGCGGAGCCGGGCTGCTTCGCGAGGCCGAGCGCGCCGCCGGACAGGCCTCCGCACATCCCGGCGGGGTACGCGAACGGGCCGTACTGGCCAAGGTGCTGCACGCGGCCGCCGACGACCGCAGGCTCCACGGCGACCGGCGGGGCGCCCTGGAACTGCTCCGGCGCGCCGACCGTGAGTACACCGCGGCCTGCGCCGCCCCCGGCCTGGAGCCCGCCGAGGCGCTCCGGCTCACCCTGGAGCGGGTGCGGGCCCTGGAGGCGCAGTGGCGGCTCGACGGCGACAGCGCCCTGCTGCAGAGTGCCTGCGGGATGCTGGAGGCCTTCGCGGACGCCTGGCCGGATCAGGAGAACCGGCCGGCCACCCTGCCGCTCCAGCACGGGCGGACCCTTCTGAAGCTGGCCGGTGTCACCGAGGACGGTGAACAGTCCAGGGCGTACGCGGCGCAGGCGGCCCGTTCGCTGCGGACGGCCTTCACCCAGGGCGGCCGGCAGACCATGGGCACCGAGGTCCGCATCGTGCTGGACCTGGTGGACGCGCTGCTGGCCTCCGGCGCGGAACCGGACGAGGCCGCGGTGCTGACCGGCCAGGCGCTGGAGACCGTACGGGAGCAGCGGCAGCGCGCCCAGTTGCAGACCCGGGCCGGCCGGATCCGGGCGGCCCGGTACGAGCACACCGGTGATCCGGACGAACTCGTGGCCGCGGGTGAATGGTTCGCCCGCGCGGCCCGGAACATACCCCGCGACTCCCGGGCGCACACGGAGGTGCTTGCCGAATGGGGTGCCACGCTGCTGCGCCGTGCCGAACTGCCCGACGGCGGCCCGCACATCGGCGCGGCGGTACGGGTGCTGCGGGACTGCCGGACCGAGACGCCGGAGGCGGGCGCGCACCAGTCCGAGCGGCTGCTGATGCTCGGCCGGGCACTGATGCTCCGCCACCGTGCCACCACCGACCGGGTCGACCTGCGGGAGGCCGAGTACCTCTTCGGGCTGGCCGCGCAGGAGGCGGCGGACCCGCTGACCGCGGCGCGCTGCTGGCTGGAACTGGGCCGGGCACGTCTGGAGGCCGCCGAGGTCCTGGACCGGCCTGCCCGGCGGGACGAGGCCGCCGAGGACTTCCGCTCGGCCGCCGAGTCGGCGGGAGAGGCGGAAGCGGAGCTGGAGACTCCACAACAGCTCCGGTCCGCAGTGGAGTTGGGTGCTACAGCCAACCACTGGCGGGGTATGACGTATGAGAAGGCGGGGCGCCCCCGGGCCGCGCGTGTCGCGTACCGGGCCGCGCTCCAGGAATGGCGCAAGCTACCGGACGGGGGCGGCGCGGCGGCGGAGTCGACCGCCACGCGGCTGGCCGAGCTGGAGCGCTGAGCGCTCGACGTGGAGCGTTCGGCAGCCCGCGCGCGACGGTGGGCCGGACCGGGGACGGCCGGGATGTGACCGCCACCGGCACCGCGGGGCAGCAGGACTGAGCAGGTCAGGGATGTGGGACCGCGGGAGTGCGCTCAACGGCGAGCGTGGCGCGGCGGCCCCGGTGCTGCGGTACGGGGAGGCGTGATGAGCGAGACGACACACCACGACGGCTTCGGTGCGTCCGGTGGCGGGGACAGCGGCCCACCGGCCACCGTTGGCGCGCTGCCGGATCTGCTGGGGCTCGATCTGGAGACCCTGCGGACCCTGGACCACCCGGTGCTGGCCGAGGTGGTCACGGATCTGCGCGGCCGGGCCGAACATCCGCGAGAAATGCTCTGGGGGTTCCAGAGCGCCTTCTGACGCGGTGCCCCGCGACGCGGCCCGGACCCGGCACGCACCCGGTGCCGGACAGCGGCGCGATCGATCAGGGAGGCCATCGACCGGGGCGGCCCCTTCCTCACCGCGCGCCCGGGGCACTCGCCCCGGGCCGGTACGGGGGCCGTTCCGGCAGACGTACAGCACGGGGGTGCCGGAGTGTCTCGTCGGGCGACGCCACGAGGGGAGCAGTACACGGAAGGAACGCCGAGGCCTGGGGCGCGCGGGGCCCCGGTGCGCGACGCCGGCACGTCGTCACCCGTGCCGTTCGGGCAGTTCATCGTCAAGGTGCACGGCCGCTGCAACCTGGCCTGCCGGTACTGCTACCTGTACGAGGGACCCGACCGGACCTGGCGGAGCAGGCCGGCCGCCGCGGCGCCGGCGGTGCTGGAGCGCACCGCGGACCGGATCGCCGAGCACGCGGCCGCCCACCGGCTCCGGCACGTCGCCCTCGTACTCCACGGCGGCGAACCCCTGCTCGCGGGCCCCGGCCGGCTCGGCGCGCTCGCCGACCGGGTGCGGGAGGAGGTCCCCGGCGGCTGCACCGTCCACACCACCGTGCAGACCAACGCCACCCTGCTCACCGACGCCGCCGTCACCACGCTCGCCCGGCACGGCATACGCATCGGCATCAGCCTGGACGGCGGCCTGGCCGCCCACAACACCCTGCGTGTCGACCACGCGGGCCGGCCCTCCTGGCCCGCGGCCTCGCGCGGTGCCCGGCTGCTGGCCGAGCGCCACCCCGGGGCGTACGCGGGCATTCTCACCGTCGTGGACCCGAGGACCGACCCCCTGGAGATGTACGAGTCGCTGCTGGCCCTGCGCCCGCCGGCCCTGGACCTGCTGCTGCCCCACGGCAACTGGACCAGCCCGCCGCCCGGACTGCCGCACCGGACAGGTACGCCGACGGGTCCCGGGTCGGGCCGTCCCACCCCGTACGGCGACTGGCTGTGCACCGTCTTCGACCGCTGGTGGCCGGCGGCCGGGCGGGAGACCAGGATCAGGCTCTTCGAGGAGTGCGTCGCGCTCCTCCTCGGCCTGCCCGCCGCCACGGAGGCCCTCGGCCTCGATCCCCTCAACGCGATCGTGGTCGAGACCGACGGATCGATCGAACAGGTCGATTCCCTCAAGTCCGCCTACGACTCGGCGGCGGCCACCGGACTCGACATCTTCCGCCACACCTTCGACGACGCCCTGCGCCACCCCGGCGTCGCAGCCCGCCAGGCAGGGGCCGGCGCGCTCGCGGCCGTCTGCCGTGCCTGCCCCCTGCTCACCGTCTGCGGCGGCGGCCACTACGCCCACCGCTACCGCGCGGAGAACGGATTCATCAACCCCTCCGTCTACTGCGCGGACCTCGAACGGCTGGTCCGTCACGTGGCGGACCGGCTCGCCGAAGCAACCGCGGGAGACCCCCCATGACCCCCACAGTCCCCGACCGCGTCCTGCGCGAACTCGGCCGTACCGGGGGCGGCGCGGACTCCCTCGGCCTGCTCGTACGCGATCAGGACACCCGCCGCCTCATCCTCCTCAGGGCCGTACTCGACGCGGCGGCGGCCGCCCCCACGACCGTCTGCCCACCCCGGCTGCTCGACCGGCTGCGCGAGGACTGGGCGCTGCTCGAAGCGGCCGAGCGCGCCGACCGGGCCGCCGTACGCACCGTGCTGTTCCACCCCATGGCCGGCCCCTGGGCGCAGCGGCTGCTGACCGGCCTCACCTCGGCGACCGCCGACGGCCCCGGCCCGACGGCCGACCTGGCCCACCTGACCGGGCTCGCCGCAGCGGCCGCGATACGGGCGGGGGTGCGCTGCACCGCACGGCTCGCACCCCGTGACGGACTCGTCTCCCTGCCCACGCTCGGCGCTCTGCGCACGGACGTCGGACCGGTCGAAATCACCCACGACGCGGGCGAGATGGTGATCCGTCCGAAGAACGACCCGTCGCTCACCGCACGGACCCAGCCCGACGGCACCATGACCTCGGCCGACCCCCGCTGGCTGCCCGTGCTCGCCCTCCCCGCCCTGCTGCCCGGCAGCCGCCCCGTACCGCTGGACGACGTCGACCCCTACGGCACGGAAGGAGGCGGACTCCCGCGCCACGGGCTGAGCACGGCCGTCCGCGTGGACGACCACGAACGCAAGGCCTGGGCCGCGTGCTGGTCCGGAGTGGAACCGCTGCTGCGCACCGGGGGTGAACACCGCCTCACCGAAGTGGCCGTCCTGCTGCGCTGCGTGGTGCCGCTCGGCCATCCGCCCGGCTCCGGGGCCGATGGCGCGGCGCACTGCAGCGGTACGAGACGAGAGGCGTTCGGCGCGGTCCTCAGCAGCCGGCCGGCCACCTCCGTCCACTTCGCCTCGACCCTCGTCCACGAACTCCAGCACACCAAACTGGCCGCGCTCGGCGCCCTCGTACCACTGCACCACGAGGACGCGACGCCACGGCACTTCGCACCCTGGCGCCCGGACCCCAGACCCTTCGACGGGCTCCTCCAGGGCGCCTACTCACACCTCGCGCTGGCCGACCACTGGCAGCGGAACGCGCTCGGCGCGCGGCGCGTCGCCTCCCGCGACCTGGCCTGGGCCGAGCACGCCCGCTGCCGGGAACAGGTCGGGGCGGTGCTCCCCGCACTGGCCGGCTCGGTGGGGCTGACCCGCGAAGGCCGGTTGCTGGTCAACGAGATGATCACGCTCTACCACCGTATGGACGACAGTCCGCCTCCCCCGGGTCATCTCGCACGCGCGAAGGCGTACGTGGGCACCGTGAAGGTGATATGGCAGCAGAGGAACGGCTCACGAAGGCAGTGAGCGGCTCCTGAGGAATCCGGCCGGAGCGACTATGCCCCGGTGTATGTTGACCAAGCTGGTATCGAGGCAGGGAGACGGCTGAATGCCCGTAACGGCCAGGCAAGTTGGAGCAACCGGGGCGAGAACCGTCACCATCAGTTTCGCCGGTTACAACCGCGCCTGGGCGGCGTGGATCACTGACCGGCTGGAGCGCCGCGGTGTGACGGTCTACCAGCAGCGGTGGGATCCGCCGGTGGAGATCCCGCTGGAGGAGTCCATGCGGGACCTGACGCTCTCACGCGGCCTCGTCCTGGTGATCCTCAGCGACTGGTACTTCCAGCTCGGCCCCCGCAGCCATGACGAATGGAACAGGGCGCTGCGCGCGGAGGTCGCCCCGGACCCCGAGCGGTTCGCCGCGGTCTCGGTCACCACGTCCGCGCTGCCCGGCGCCACATCGGTCTTCGGCGCGGCGGACCTGACCAACGTCGGTGCCGACGAGGCGGAGCGACGCCTCCTCGTACGGCTGGGGCTGCCCTCGGACCCGCTGCCCGAGGCGGTCGAGGCCCGCCCCGGCCCGCGCTATCCGGCCGACACCCCGCAGGTGTGGGGAGGGGTACCCCGGCGCAACATCCGGTTCACCGGGCGCGAGGAGCTGCTCAGTCAGGCCTACAGCGCCCTCCAGGAGTCCGGCAGGGGCGCCGGCGTCGTGACGCTGCACGGCATGTCCGGCGTCGGCAAGACCCAGCTGGCCGCCGAATACGTCTACCGCTTCGGTTCCGAGTACGACGTCGTCTGGTGGGTGCCCGCCGACCGCCGTGCGCTCTACCGTCAGAAGCTCGCCGAACTCGCCCCGGAACTGGGCCTGTCCACCGGCGCCGAGTACGGCGAACGGCTGCGTGCGGTACGCGACTCGCTGCGCCGGGGCGACCCGCACGCCCATTGGCTGCTGGTCCTGGACGGGGCGGACGAGCCGGACCAGATCTGGGACTTGGTGCCGACCGGCCCCGGACACGTCCTCATCACCTCCCGCAACCCGGAGTGGAGCGAGCACAACAGCCATCTCGTCGAGGTGCCCGTCTACACCCGTGAGGAGTCGGTGGCCTTCATCCGCCGCCGCGCCGCGCGCCTGACCCTTGCCGAGGCCGACCAGCTCGCCGACGCCCTCGAAGACCTGCCGCTGCTCCTGGACCAGACCGCCGGCTGGCTGAACGACTCCGACATGTCGGTCGAGGAGTACATCGAGCTCCTCGAAGGCGGGATCGACCAGGACGTCGTCAAGGTCTCCGCCGACTTCCCCCTCGCCTTCCAGACAGCCTGGTCGATACTGCTCAACAAGCTCAAGGACACGGTCCCCGAGTCCGTCGACCTGCTGCGGCTGTGCAGCTTCTTCGCACCCGGATCCATCCCCGTACGGCTGTTGAAGGACATGCCCTCCGGAGAGCTGCCGGAGCAGGTGTCCGGGCTGATGAACGATCCGCTGCTCTGGAACAAGGCGATCGGCCAGCTGCGTCAGTACTCCGTCGTCCGGCTGGAGTCCCACGAGGCGGCGGATGACGTGGCGTCGTCCGGCGAGTCGCTCTACATGCACCGCATGGTCCACCAGATCGTCGGTCACGACATGACGGAACGGGACCGTCAGGAGTTCATCGGAGTCGTCCGCCGGGCGCTCGCGGCCGCCGACCCGGGCCGCCCCGCCGAACCCAGTCAGTGGCCCACGTACGCCGAGCTCACCCCGCACCTGAAATGGGCGGACGTGCTCAGGAGCACCGAACCGACGGTCCAGAACCTGGTGCTCAACTGCCTGCGTTACATGTACGTCTCCGGGGAGTACCGGGCCGGCATCAAGCTGGGCGAACGTGCTCTCAAGGCCTGGCAGGAACTCCTCGGTGAGGACCACCCCAGGATCTGGGACGTCAGCTACCACTACGGCAACCTGTTGAGGGCCGTCGGCGACTACGCCGGCACGGAGGTCTTCGAGCGCGCGGCCGTGGCCCATCTGCGCGCGGAGCGCGGTGCTCTGGACCTGGAGCACCTGCGTGCCGCCGCCGGTCTCGCCGCCGACCTGCGGGGCCTCGGCCGCTACGACGAGGCGTGGGAGATGTCCGGCGAGGTGCTCGCCGGCTACCGCGAGCTGCTGGGGGACCAGGACGCGCGCACCCTCGCCGCGCAGAACAACCTGGCCGTCACCCTGCGGCTGCTGGGCCGGTACGCGGAGGCCCTTGACCTCGACGGGCACACGCTGGAGTCCCGGCGGACGCTCCTGTCGGTGAACCACTCCTGGAGGCTGGACTCCGAGACCCACTACTCCACCGACCTGCGGTTGCTCGGCCGTTACGACGAGGCGATGTCGCTCCAGAGGCAGAGCGTCACGGTGCACCGTAAGGTCATGGGGCGGGACCACCCGCAGACCCTGCGGGCCGAGTTCAACCTCGCGCTGTGCCACTACCGTTCGGGGGAGCGGACCCAGGCCGCCACCCTGTTCACCCGGGTTCTGGAACGAGCCGAACGGGTCCTCGGCGAGGGCGCCCCGTTCACCATGATGTTCGCGGCCGGCCAGAGCTGCTTCGCCCGGGAGCACGCCAACATCGACCAGGCCAGGGCCATAAGCGAGAAGGCCGTCGCCGCGTACGTCGACATGCTCGGCGAGGAGCACCCCTTCGCGGCGGGGACCCGGGGCAACCACGCCCTGATCCTGCGCAACGTGGGGGAGCGGGAGCACGCCCACGCGCTCGTGGAGGAGTCACTGGCCGCCATGACCCGGGCCGTCGGCGAGAACCATCCCTGGACCCTGGGCTGCGCGATCAACGCTTCGGCGCTGCGCAATCTGGTGGGGGACACGGAGGCCGCCGCCGCTCTGACGGACTCGGTCGTCACCCGGGCCATCGAGATCCTCGGCCGCACTCATCCGCTGACGCTCTCCGCCCGTATCGCCCACGCCGCGGACCTGCGCGGCCTGCGGGAAAGGCAGAGGGCCGAGAAGACCGAGGGCGAGGCGCTCGAAGACCTGGCCTCGACGCTCGGCGCCCAGCACGTCCACACGGTCTCGGCCCGTTCCCGCAACCGTCCGTACTGGGACTTCGAGCCGCTGGTCATCTGAGGGGCGGCGGTCCGCGGTCATCCGAGGGACGGCCCAGGCGCACCGCGCCGCGACGGAAACGGAAGGGGCCCGGCCCGCGAGCGAATCGCGGGCCGGGCCCCTTCCGTGTGTACAGCGACCGGTCAGGCCTCGAAGACCTCGGCGACCAGCTGTGCCTGCTCGGCCTGGTGGCGCTTGGCCGAGCCGACCGCCGGGGAAGAGCCGTGCGCGCGCGAGATGCGGCGCAGGCGCTCACCGTGCGGGACGTCGGCGCCGACGGCCAGGTCCAGGTGGTCGATCAGGTTCAGGGCGATGAACGGCCAGGCACCCTGGTTGGCCGGCTCCTCCTGGGCCCACAGGTACTTCGCCGCGTTCGGGTACTTGGCGATCTCGGCCTGGATCTCCGCACCCGGCAGCGGGTACAGGCGCTCCAGGCGGATGATCGCGGTGTCCGTGACGCCACGCTTCTGACGCTCGGCGTCCAGGTCGTAGTAGACCTTGCCGGAGCAGAAGACGACCTTGCGGACGGCGCTCGGGTCGACCGACTCGTCGCCGATCACCGGGCGGAAACCGCCGGTGGTGAACTCCTCCGCCTTCGACGCCGCCGCCTTGAGGCGGAGCATCGACTTCGGGGTGAAGACGATCAGCGGCTTGTGGTGCGGGTTGTGCACCTGCCACCGCAGAAGGTGGAAGTAGTTCGACGGCAGGGTCGGCATCGCGACCGTCATGTTGTCCTGCGCGCACATCTGGAGGAAGCGCTCCGGGCGGGCGGACGAGTGGTCCGGGCCCTGGCCCTCGTAGCCGTGCGGCAGGAGCAGCGTGACGCCGGAGGTCTGGCCCCACTTCTGCTCGGCCGAGGAGATGAACTCGTCGACGACGGTCTGCGCGCCGTTGACGAAGTCACCGAACTGGGCCTCCCAGATGACCAGCGACTCCGGGCGGGCCAGCGAGTAGCCGTACTCGAAGCCCATCGCCGCGTACTCGCTGAGCAGCGAGTCGTAGACGTTGTAGCGGGCCTGCTCGTCGGTGAGGTAGAGCAGCGGGGTGTAGTCCTCGCCGGTCACCTGGTCGACCAGCACCGCGTGGCGCTGGCCGAACGTGCCGCGGCGGGTGTCCTGGCCGGCGAGCCGGACCGGGGTGCCCTCCATCAGCAGCGAACCGATGGCCAGGGTCTCGCCCATGCCCCAGTCGATCGTGCCGTCCTCCACGGAGGCCGCACGACGCTGCATCTGCGGCATCAGGCGCGGGTGGACGGTGATGTGGTCCGGGATGTTGACCTGGGACTCGGCGATCCGCTTCACGACCTCCTGGGAGACCGCGGTGGTCACGGCCACCGGGAACTCGGCCTGGGGGTCCGAGACATGCGGCTGCGTCGGCTGCGAGGTGGCCTCGCGGACCTCCGCGAACACCTTCTCCAGCTGGCCCTGGAAGTCCTGGAGCGCCTGCTCCGCCTCTTCCAGCGTGATGTCGCCGCGACCGATCAGGGACTCGGTGTACAGCTTGCGCACCGAGCGCTTCTTGTCGATCAGGGTGTACATCTGCGGGTTGGTGAACTGCGGGTTGTCGCCCTCGTTGTGACCGCGGCGGCGGTAGCAGATGAGGTCGATCACGACGTCCTTGTTGAACGCCTGACGGAACTCGAAGGCGAGCCGCGCGACGCGGACGACGGCCTCGGGGTCGTCACCGTTGACGTGGATGATCGGCGCCTCGATCATGCGCGCCACGTCGGTGGCGTACATCGAGGAGCGCGAGGACTCCGGGGCGGCGGTGAAGCCGACCTGGTTGTTGATCACCACGTGCACGGTGCCGCCGGTGCGGTAGCCGCGCAGCTGCGACATGTTGAGCGTCTCGGCGACGACGCCCTGGCCCGCGAAGGCCGCGTCGCCGTGGAGTGCGACGGGCAGGACGGTGAAGTCCGTGCCGCCCTTGTTGATGATGTCCTGCTTGGCGCGGGCGATGCCCTCCAGGACCGGGTCGACCGCCTCCAGGTGCGAGGGGTTGGCGGCCAGCGAGACCTTGATCTGCTCGCCGTCCAGACCGGTGAAGGTGCCCTCGGCGCCCAGGTGGTACTTGACGTCGCCGGAGCCGTGCATCGACTTCGGGTCGAGGTTGCCCTCGAACTCCCGGAAGATCTGCGCGTACGACTTGCCGACGATGTTCGCCAGCACGTTCAGCCGGCCGCGGTGGGCCATGCCGATGACGACCTCGTCGAGGCGGGCCTCGGCGGCGGAGTCGATGACCGCGTCGAGCAGCGGGATGACGGACTCGCCGCCCTCCAGCGAGAACCGCTTCTGGCCGACGTACTTCGTCTGCAGGAAGGTCTCGAACGCCTCCGCGGCGTTCAGCCGGCGCAGGATGCGCAGCTGCTCCTCGCGCTCGGGCTTGGGGCGCGGACGCTCCACCCGGTCCTGGAGCCACTTGCGCTGCTTCGGGTCCTGGATGTGCATGAACTCGATGCCGGTGGTGCGGCAGTACGACTCACGCAGCACACCGAGGATGTCGCGGAGCTTCATCATCGTCTTGCCGGCGAAACCGCCGACCGCGAAGTCCCGCTCCAGGTCCCACAGGGTGAGGCCGTGCTCGGTGATGTCCAGGTCGGGGTGCTTGCGCTGGTGGTACTCCAGCGGGTCGGTGTCGGCCATGACGTGGCCGCGGACCCGGTAGGAGTGGATCAGCTCGAAGACCCGCGCGGCCTTGGTGACGTCGTCGTCGTGCGAGGCGTCGATGTCCTTGAGCCAGCGGACCGGCTCGTAGGGGATGCGCAGCGCCTTGAAGATCTCGTCGTAGAACTCGTTCTCGCCGAGCAGCAGCTGGGCGAGGATCCGCAGGAACTCGCCGGAGGCGGCGCCCTGGATGACCCGGTGGTCGTACGTCGAGGTCAGTGTCATGACCTTGGAGATGCCCAGCTTGTTCAGGGTGTCCTGCGACGTGCCCTGGAACTCCGCGGGGTAGTCCATCGCGCCGACGCCCATGATGAGGCCCTGTCCGGGCATCAGGCGCGGCACCGAGTGGACGGTGCCGATGCCGCCGGGGTTGGTCAGCGAGGCGGTGACGCCGGTGAAGTCATCCATGCCGAGCTTGCCGTTGCGGGCCCGGCGGACGATGTCCTCGTAGGCCTGCCAGAACTCGAAGAAGTTGAGCGTCTCGGCCTTCTTGATGGCCGCGACGACCAGCTGGCGGTCGCCGTTCGGCTTCACCAGGTCGATGGCGAGGCCGAGGTTGACGTGCTCCGGCTTCACCAGGGTCGGCTTGCCGTCCTTCTGCGCGAAGGAGTAGTTCATCGCCGGCATGGCCTTGAGGGCCTGCACCATCGCGTACCCGATGAGGTGCGTGAAGGAGATCTTCCCGCCCCGGGCGCGCTTGAGGTGGTTGTTGATGACGATGCGGTTGTCGAAGAGCAGCTTCACCGGAACGGCGCGGACGGACGTGGCCGTCGGCAGCTCCAGCGAGGCGTTCATGTTCTTCGCGACCGCGGCCGACGGGCCGCGCAGCGTCACGTACTCCGGACCGGCCGGAGCCTCGGTCGCCGGAGCGGCCGGGGCCTTCGCGGCCGGAGCCGGTGCCGCCTTCGCGGGCGCGGCCTTCACCGGTGCCGCCGGGGCGGCAGGCGCGGGAGCGGCCGGAGCGGGCGCCGGTGCGGCGGGAGCCTTCACCGCGGGCTGCGCGGGTGCGGCAGGCGCGGTGGCGGCGGGCGGTGCGGTGGTGGCGGCCGGAGCCGCGGGCACCGCAGCCCCCGCGGCTGCGGCGCCGGGAACGGGCTTGTCCGCCGTGCCGGACGTACCCGGCTTGTAGTCGGCGAAGAAGTCCCACCAGGCGCGATCGACCGAATTGGGATCCTGGAGGTACTGCTGGTAGATCTCGTCGACGAGCCACTCATTGGGGCCAAAGGCAGCAGCCGGGTTCGTACCCGGGCTGGCTTGGTCGGTCGAGATGCTCGAGTTACTGGGGGACTGAGACGACACGGCGGCAACCGCCCTCTTCCGCTTCACAAGGTGATGGACAGCGGAAATCAAGGCTACGCCTCCCCGGCCGTTCCATGCAGGCCGGGCCGGTCTTCGTCGTGCAAGTCACATCGAAAGTCGGGTTTCGGGGCAGGAAATGGCGGGAAACAAGCCTGGTTCCGCTTCGCTCCGGGTACGCGAGACCGCAGTTACGGCCCCTTGGACCGTACCCCTTGAACAGAACACGTAGAACGTGCCCTTCCGGTTCGAACCCTATGTCAACCTCGCGGCTGATGGGTCCCCGGAAGAGTGACACGTATGCGGCAGCCGCGCGCTGATTCGGCCACACCGATCCGGCCGCCGTGCAGATCCACCGCCCAGCGGGCGATCGCCAGGCCCAGTCCCGTGCCGCCGTCGCTGCCGGGGCCGTGCGGGGAGGGCACCTCGCCCCGGTTGAAACGCTCGAAGACCCGGTGCCGCTCGGACTCCGGGATGCCGGGGCCCTCGTCCAGGACCTCCAGATGGAGCGACTCCGGCTGCGGACCGCGCCGGGCGAGCACCGTGACCCGGCCGTGCGGCGGGCTGTGCTTCACCGCGTTGTCGATCAGGTTGGCGACCACCTGGTGCAGCCGTTCGGCGTCGGCGTGCGCGGTCAGCTCCGGCGGGGACACGTCCAGATGCAGATGGACGTCCTTGCGGGCGTGGTTGCCGGAGCCCGAGGACAGCCGGCGGTGTGCGGCGGCGAGGTTCGCCTCCTTGAGGACCCCCGACAGATAGGGCCAGACCTCGAAGCGGCCCGCCTTCAGGGCCACCACGCCGTTGTCCAGCCGGGAGAGGTCCAGCAGGGTCTCCACCAGCCGGCCGAGCCGCTCCGTCTGTTTCAGCGCCGTGCGCATCGTCTCCGGATCGGCGGAGGACACCCCGTCCACGACGTTCTCCAGCACGGCTCTCAGCGCCGCGATGGGCGTGCGCAGCTCGTGTGAGACATTCGCCACCAGCTCCTTGCGGTGCCGGTCCACAGCGGCCAGATCGTCCGCCATCAGGTTGATCGTCCGCGCCAGGTCGCCGAGCTCGTCGCGCCGGTCGGCACCGCTCACCCGTCTGGTGTAGTCGCCGTGCGAGATCGACCGCGCAACGGCTCTCATCTCGTCCAGCGGCGCGGTCATGCCGTGCGCCACGAACTGGGTGATCAGCAGGGTCGCGATCACCGAGAACACCGTGATGAACCGCAGCTCGGTGCGCGTACGCAGGGCCACCATGAGCAGCCCGGTCGTGATGAACACCGAGACCACGACGAGCGTGCCCAGCTTGGCCTTGATGGAGAACGGCCGCAGCCCCGGTCCGGGCGAGGTCATGGCGCCGGGGTCTCCAACGCGTAACCCACGCCGTGCACGGTACGGATCCGCTCCGCGCCGATCTTCCGGCGCAGTGCCTTGATGTGGCTGTCGACGGTACGGGTGCCCGAGGCGTCCGCCCAGTCCCAGACCTCCGCCAGCAGCTGCTCACGGGAGAGCACCGCGCGCGGGGTGTTGGCCAGGCAGACCAGCAGGTCGAACTCGGTCGGCGTCAGATGGACATCGTCGGCGCGCACCCGCACCCGGCGCTGCGCGTGGTCGATCTCCAGCTCTCCGAGACGGAGTATTCCGCTGCGCGGCGTCACAGCGGCCAGCGCGGCCCGCTCCACCCGGCGCAGCAGCACATGGACCCGCGCCGCAAGCTCGCGCATGGAGAACGGCTTGGTCATGTAGTCGTCGGCACCGACGCCGAGGCCGACGAGCATGTCGGTCTCGTCGTCCCGGGCGGTCAGCATCAGCACCGGTACCGGCCGCTGGGCCTGCACGCGCCGGCAGACCTCCAGGCCGTCGAAGCCGGGAAGCATGATGTCGAGCACCATCAGATCCGGCTGCCAGGCCTCGGCCGCGTCCACGGCCGCCGGGCCGTCGAGTGCGGTCTGCACCAGGAAGCCCTCGGCCCGCAGCCGGGCGGAAATGGCATCGACGATCGTCGCGTCGTCCTCGACCACCAGCACGCGGCGCTGCGCGCCCGGGGTGGCCGCGACACCGGTGTGGGTGGTGTGTGTCTGTTCCATCGCCCTGCCCCTGCCCGTTCTCACGGGGGCCATTCCCCCGGATGTACGGTCTTCGTTCGTGAATTTCGTGGGTGATCCCGCTATCGGTCAGCAGCGTAAAGGCAGCAGAGGGTTCCCGGCTACGCAGGGTGCAAGGCGGGAAGGGCCATTCGTGGGAACGGGGGAGGCGGAGTGTCGCGCTTGTGGCGCTTGGCCCCCGGGCGTCCCAGGGGCAAAGATACCCGGAGGGGGGTTCTCAGCTCGCTCGAATTGCGAGATGGACTACGTCGGGAACACCTCGGGCAACACCCACTTCTTCCGTCCTTACGCCATGGAATCCGGCATTCCGCAAGGCCTGTTCGAACTCGGCGGACGGTTGTGCGGACCACACCGCGAGTACGCCGCCCGGCGTGAGCCGCGCGTGGCAGTCGGCGAGCCCGGCGGGTGAGTAGAGACTTCCGTTGTCCTCGGTGACGGTCCAGTCCGGTCCGTTGTCGATGTCGAGACACAGGGCGTCGTAACGGTCCGTAGTCGTACGGAGGTGTGCGACGAGGTCCGTCGTAAGGATCATGGTCCGCGGATCGGCGAGTGCCGGCCCCGAGATCGCGGCCAGCGGTCCGTCCAGGTGCCAGTCGACGACGGCCCGCTCCCGCTCGGCGACCACGATCCGCCCCCAGCGGGGCTCGGCGGCGGCCCGGACGAGCGAGAACCCGACACCGAGTCCGCCGATGAGCACCGCCGGCCCGGTCCGCCCGGCGGGCAGCGCGGCGAGTGCGGCATCGATCAGCAGCCGCTCCGAGCGCCCGTCCGAGGTGTCCATCAGGAAGCACCCGTTGGCGATGATCTCGAAGTCGTCGCCCCGCCTGCGCAGGACGACCTCCCCGTACGGTCCTTCGCGGCGGTCCAGGGTGACGGGGGCGAGGATGTCGGGGCCGAAGGTGTGGGGCATGGTGCAGCTCTCCTGGCGGTCGGTGTCCCCGCCATCCTGGCCCGCCCGGCAACGGCCTGGCCAGCGGATTGTCCGGACGCGGGCCGGGCGGGGGCGCGGCCGGCGGTTGGTCCGGGCCTCGGCGGGGCGGGGCGCGGCCGGAGGTTCGACCGTACGCCAGGCCGAGCGGGGCGCGGTCAGCGGCGTTCGGGGCGGGCGCCCCGGACCGCGAGCAGCGCGGTCCCCGCCACGTACGCCGTCAGCGCCACCGCCCACGCCCAGGGCTGCGGCCCCGGCTGCATCAGCCACGCCCAGACGGAGGCGGCACCGCCCGGGGTGCGCGGTGCGGCCAGGTACACCGCGCCGCCGTAGACCGTCATCGGCAGCCAGCTCAGCCGGGCGCCGATCAGGGCAGCGGAGGCGGCCGCCACCCCGGTCGCCCCGAGCACGTTGCGGATCATGCCGGGGGCGCCGAACTCCCCGGGATGCCCCGGGACGGCCAGCGCGAGAGCCGCCGCGGCCGGGACGGTGAGCGCGAGCAGATGCAGCAGCCGCCGGGGCCACCAGCGGCGTACGGCCGTCCGGTCGAGCTCGTCGGCGGCGGCGTACAGGCTGGTGCCGATGGCCGAGGACACCAGCAGCGGCGCCAGCACGAGGACCGGGACACGGGCACCCGGGGCGAAGTGGTGCTCCAGCCGGTCGGCGGCCCAGGTGGCGACGAGAACGACGCAGGCCAGCGCGGCGGCGGTACGGGGAAGACCGCGGGAGCGCATATAGAGGAGGGGGAGAAGCGGTGGGCGCGTCGTGGTGGTGCCCTCGGCCGTGTTCACAGGACAGGCACCTCGTCCGGGGAACAGCTCGTGCGCGTGGCCAGGAAGCCGCCGAGCCAGGCCCGGCGCCCGGGGGCCGGCATGGCTTCGAGCCGGCGCAGCTGCGGGGTGGGCTCCGCTTCGGGGGTCTGCGAGGCGCCGGCGAGCCAGTCCCTGACGGCTTCGTCGGTCGCCCACAGCCGCTTGCCGGCGGCGGACGTGTCGGTGCCGGGGGATTCCGGGCAGTCCCGGCTCACCAGCTGGTACGTCACCTGCCGGACGTAGTCGTCCGCGTGCTGGAGCCGCCCTCGGAGGAGGTACCAGTTGGTGTCGGGCCTCGGTACCCGGACCTCGCCGGGACCGTGGGCCGGGTCCCGGTTCACATAGCGGACCGGTGCCCCCGGTACCCCCTCCAGCCGCCCGAACAGTCCGGACAGTGCCCGGGAGACCTGCGGCAGCAGTGACTCGTCGTACGCGGTCAGGCAGAGCCGAGTGGGTCCGTCCGTGCAGACGAACCGTGTCGTGGCCGGGTCCTCCCGCAGCAGTCCGGGACCGGCGTGCACGATCAGCGGGGCGACCGCGGCCGCGACGGCGAGCGGTACGACGGCGAGGAGGCGTCGCCGCGCCGCATGGGCGACCAGCGCGGTCAGGGCGAGGCCCCCGGTCCACGCCGCCATCGCCGGGGCGAACCACCACACGGGCAGCGCCCCGTCGAGCGCGTACTGCACGGCCGGGTCGAGGAACTGGGCCGAGGAGTCGGAGTAGCTGGGCACGCCCAGCACGAGGTACAGCAGCGCGGCGAGAACGGGCGGGGCCAGCCGCCACGGGCAGCGCTGCCCGACGACGAATCCGACCAGACCGACGGAGACCAGGAAGGCACTGTCCGCGACGGCGAAGGACGGGAACGGGCTTCCGCCTCCGGCGTACGGCCAGGTGGCCAGCAGCGAGGCGGCCAGCGTGACGAGATACCCGGCGACCGCCCAGAGCGCGAGCGGCAGTGCGGCCACCAGGGCCCGCGCGGACCTCGCACGCGGCGTGGAGAGCCAGAGTCCGGTGGTCGAGCGCCGGTGCTCGCGGGCGCCCTGCCAGCAGGAGGCCGCCGCCACCAGCGGACCGACGAGCAGGGTGGCGGCGGAGTGCAGCAGCCCCTGGGTCTCGCCCCAGCTCCCCTGCCAGGTGTCGGCCTTGGCCGCCATGGTGACGGCGACGACGACCGTCGTACCGGCACCGGTCCACGGCGCGATGCCCCGGCGCAGCTCGGTCCGCAGGGCGAGGAACGTCGGCCGGTGCACGGCGGGGAACGTCGGCCGGTGTGCGGCGGCGGGGGAGCGGGCGGGCCCGGAGGCGTCCTGCCGCGGGCCGGGCCCGGAGGTGCCCGGCTCCTGCGTCTCCGCTGTCCGGGCAGCGGGGGTTCCGGTCGTCGTCATCGGACGGCCGCCGTCGCACGGTGGGTGTGCAGCGCGGCGGTGTAGCCGCGCTCGATGGGGCTGCCGTCGAGCCGGTCCCCCGTGCCGCCGAGGGCCGTCAGCTCGGCCGTCGTCCCCCGGTACGCGATCCGGCCCGCCTCGACCAGCGTCACATCGGCGCAGGCCGTGACCACATCCTCGACGAGGTGCGTGGAGAGAATGACCGTGGCCTGTTCGCCGAGCTCCCGCATCAGCGCGCGGAACTCCACCCGCTGCTCGGGGTCGAGGCCGGCGGTCGGCTCGTCGAGCAGCAGCAGCTCCGGCTCGTTGACGATCGCCTGCGCGATGCCCACGCGCCGGACCATGCCGCCCGACAGGGTCTTCATCCGGGCATCGATCCGGTCCGTCAGACCCACCCGGTCCACCGCGCGCTCCACGGCTCCCGCGATCAGCGCGCCGTCCATTTCCTTGAGCCACGCCACATAGGCGACGAACTCGCGGACGGTGAAGCCCGGGTAGTAGCCGAACTCCTGCGGCAGATAGCCCAGCCTGCGGCGGACCGCCGCGCGGCTGCGATGGTCCGAGGCCGCCCCCACGTCGCTGCCCAGCAGCTCGACCCGCCCGGAGGCCGGTGCGGTGGCCGTGGACACCACTCTGATCAGCGACGTCTTACCGGCTCCGTTCGGCCCGAGGAGACCGTGCACACCGGGCGCGAAGTCGAGATCGACGGCGTCCAGGGCGGTCGTACGGCGATGCCGGACCGTCAGGCCCGTCACTCTTACGGTGCTGTTCACGCGATCACGCTCACGAGTTCTCCAGATGGTCGAAGGATCTGCGGCGCAGCGCCAGCAGACCGGCGCAGAGCACGGCCGCGGCAGCCCAGGCGCCCTGGGCGGCGGGCCCCGCGAAGTAGCGGGCGGCCGTTCCCGGCGCGGCGAGATCCGATGGCAGGGTGGTGAAGACCGGTACGACGACGGCGACGGCCCAGCACACGGCGACCGACGAGGCACCGGTGCGGCAGCCGACGTACGAGCCGAGCGCCAGTGCGGCCAGCGTCATGGCGAGGCCCGGCAGCAGCCACGCCACGACGCCCGGGCCGGCAGCCGAGGCGGGCAGTACCGCCCAGGCGAGGGCAAGCACCGGGACGGTCACCGCGAGCACCGCGGCGGTCCTGATCAGCAGCAGCCGGAGCCCGCCGACCGGAGTCGTCGCGGTGATCTCGTGCATCGGGTCGGCGGAGCGCCCGTACGAGACACCGACCCCGGCCAGCGGCAGCACCGGCGCGACGACAAGGAGCAGCGGCCGAACCGAGCCGCCGAGCCCGCCCGCGTACGCCAGTGCGACGGCCCCGAGCGCGACCAGCGCCAGCGCAGCGGCCCACGCCCCGCGCAGGGCGGGCCCGGCAGCCCACAGCAGCCGCCCGGTCCGGGTGCCGGGCCCCGGTCCCGGCACCCCCGGACGCCCTCGCCCCCGGGCAAGGCCCCACGCCCGCCCCCGCACCCGGGTCCGCCGCCAGGCGCGCCTCCCGGCCGGCCGCCACGCCCGCCCCCGCACCGGCTGTGCCGCCGCGGCTTCGAGCACGGCCGCGCGCACCCCCTCCAGCAGCGGTGCCGCAGCCCCCCGGCTGCGTACCGCCGCGGACACCCGGTCCGCGCAGAGCGCACACGCCTCGACGTGCTTCTCCAGGGACCAGGCGTCGGTCTCGGCGGCGGTCCCCGCCGCGTACCGCCGGGCCAGTTCGTCTCCCACATGCCAGGCCGTCATGCCGTGCCTCCCAACGGACCGTTCTCCACAACCAGCCGGTCCAGTGCCGTCCGCAGCTCGCGCCGGGCCCGCAGGGCACGGGTCTTGACCGTCCCCTCGGGTATGCCGAGCAGCCGGGCCGCCTCCCGGGTCGTCAGGCCGTCGATGACCGTCGCCCGAAGGACCTCCCGGAGCTCGGGCGAGATCCGGCCGAGCGCGGCGCCCACGTCCCCGTACTCCAGACCGGCCAGGACCCGGTCCTCGGCGGACGGCACGGCGTCCGCCCGCTCCGCGCCGCCGGCGTACTCGGCCTGCGTCGCGCGCTCCGTCCTGGCGCGGGTCCGCTGCGCGTCGACCAGCCGGCGGGCAGCGATCACCCAGAGCCAGCCGCCGGCCTCGGCGCCCCGGTGCGTACCGGCGGAGCGCCAGGCGGTGACGAAGGTGTCCTGGAGCACCTCCCGTACGGTCTCGGGGTCCGGGCACCGCCGGTTCAGCCGGGCCAGCAGCCAGCCGGCGTGCCGGTCGTAGAGCGCGGCCAGCGCGCTCGTGTCCCCCCGCGCGACGGCACGCAGCAGCGCCTCGTCGTTCCGGTCGTCCCCCGAGGGGTGCAAGTGGCTCACACCTCTTCTATCGGCGGCCGGGCGCGGATCGGTTCACGCGCTGACGAGTGGCTGCGGCTACACGTTCGGCGGCGCCGCGAACGTCACGTCGGCGGCGGCCGTCGTGACGTCCGCGTCCGCGCTGATGGCCCACGCGGCGACCCGGGACACCACGGCGGCCGGGACCGCCTCGCTGATCCCGGGAGCTGCCGGGATGTCCTGCGTCGCATGGGCGTCGTACGGGAGGACGACCCGGTAGCCCAGGGCCAGGGCGGTACGGGCCGTCGCCTGCACGCACATCTCCGACATCACGCCGCACACGGCGACCGCCTCCACGCCCGCCCCGCTCAGCAAGGGGCCCAGCGATGTCCCCGCGAAGCCGTCGTCCCGGGTCTTGCGGATCACGGACTCCGTGCGCCCCGCCGCGACCGGCAGATGGAGCGCCCAGCCCGGTGTGTGGGGCTCGTCGCCCGCGCCGGGTGCGCCGTCGTTCTGGAGGTGGACGACGAGCGCGCCGCTCCGCCGTGCCCGCGCGATGAGCTCCGAGGTCCGCTCCAGCAGCACGGCCGCGCCGGGAACCGCCCTGTCCCCGGTCACCCCGGCCTTCTGTACGTCCACGACGAGCAGGGCATGCGAGGGCGGCGGGGAAGCGTTCATGGCGCCATCCTGTCCGGCGCCGCCGCGGGCCTCCACGGGTTTTCCCGCAAAGGGTGCAGGCGCAGAGGCGGGAGGCAGTGCGGTCGCTCGCGGGGACTACGACGGCCGTGCCCGGCGTTGCACACAGACGTGGCCCCAGGCAGGACACCCGAGGCAGACACCCAGGGCGGACACCCGGGGCAGACACCCAGGGCAGCGGCCCGGGGCACGGCACGCGGCGACAGCCGTCCCGTGATCGCTCACAGCGAACACACCCCGGGGAACATTAAGCGGCTCACAAGCATTGAGTCTTCATAGCTCAACTTGAATGCCGAAGGGGAGATCATGGCTACTGAGTCCAACGCCGTCACACCGCTGACCCTGCCTGTGCTGCCGCTCGACGACGAGGTCGTGCTGCCCGGAATGGTCGTTCCGCTGGATCTGTCCGACACCGAGGTGCGCGCGGCCGTCGAGGCGGCCCAGGCCGCGGCCGGTGAGAGCGGTGGCAAGCCCGAGGTGCTGCTCGTCCCGCGCATCGACGGTTCGTACACCGGCATCGGTGTCATCGGCACCGTCGAGCAGGTCGGACGGCTCTCCGACGGCGATCCCGGCGCACTCATCCGCGGTCGTGGGCGGGTGCGGATCGGAGCCGGGACCAGCGGCCCCGGTGCCGCGCTCTGGGTGGAAGGGACCCGGGTCGACGTGTCCGTCCCCGAGCCCCTCCCTGGAGCCGCCGCCGAGCTGGTCAAGGAGTACAAGGCGCTCGCCACCAGCTGGCTGAAGAAGCGCGGTGCCTGGCAGGTCGTGGACCGCGTCCAGCAGATCGAGGACGTCTCCGCGCTCGCCGACAACTCCGGCTACTCCCCCTTCCTCACCACGGCCCAGAAGGTGCGGCTGCTGGAGACGTCCGACCCGGTCGTCCGGCTGAAGCTCGCCATCCAGTGGCTCGGCGAGCACCTCGCCGAGCAGGACGTCGCCGAGTCCATCGCCAAGGACGTCCAGGAGGGCGTCGACAAGCAGCAGCGTGAGTTCCTGCTGAGGCGCCAGCTCGACGCCGTGCGCAAGGAGCTCTCCGAGCTCAACGGCGACCCGGAGGACGAGTCCGACGACTACCGGGCCCGTGTCGAGGCCGCCGACCTTCCCGGCCACGTCCGCGAGGCCGCGCTCAAGGAGGTCGACAAGCTGGAGCGTTCCTCCGACCAGAGCCCGGAGGGCTCCTGGATCAGGACCTGGCTCGACACCGTCCTCGAACTGCCGTGGACCGAGCGGACCGAGGACGCGTACGACATCAAGGGCGCCCGGGAGATCCTCGACGCCGAGCACGCGGGCCTCCAGGACGTGAAGGAACGCATCACCGAGTACCTCGCGGTGCGCAAGCGGCGCGCCGACCGGGGGCTGGGCGTAGTCGGCGGACGGCGCGGCGGCGCGGTGCTGGCCCTGGTCGGGCCGCCCGGGGTCGGCAAGACCTCGCTCGGCGAATCCGTGGCGCACGCCATGGGGCGCAAGTTCGTCCGGGTCGCGCTCGGTGGTGTCCGGGACGAGGCGGAGATCCGGGGCCACCGGCGTACGTACGTCGGCGCGCTCCCGGGCCGTATCGTCCGGGCGATCAAGGAGGCCGGTTCGATGAACCCGGTCGTCCTGCTCGACGAGATCGACAAGGTCGGCTCCGACTTCCGCGGCGACCCCGCCGCGGCCCTCCTCGAAGTGCTCGACCCGGCGCAGAACCACACCTTCCGCGACCACTACCTGGAGGTCGAACTCGACCTCAGCGACGTCGTCTTCCTCGCCACCGCCAACGTCCTGGACGCCATCCCGGAGGCCCTGCTCGACCGGATGGAGCTGGTCAGGCTCGACGGCTACACCGAGGACGAGAAGGTCGTCATCGCCCGCGACCACCTGCTCCCGCGTCAGCTGGAGCGGGCCGGTCTGGAGCCGGCCGAGGTGACCCTCGACGAGTCCGCGCTGCGCAAGCTGGCCGGCGAGTACACGAGGGAGGCCGGTGTCCGGAACCTGGAGCGTTCCGTCGCCCGGCTGCTGCGCAAGGTCGCGGCCCAGCACGAACTGGGGGACCGCGAACTGCCGTTCACGGTCACCGACGCGGACCTGCGCGGTCTCATCGGCCGGCCGCACCACGTCCCCGAGTCCGCCCAGGACCCGGCGGAGCGCCGCACGGCGGTGCCGGGCGTGGCCACCGGGCTCGCGGTGACCGGGGCGGGCGGTGACGTGCTCTTCGTGGAGGCGTCGCTCGCCGACCCGGAGACCGGGGCGTCCGGACTGACCCTCACGGGCCAGCTCGGCGACGTCATGAAGGAGTCCGCGCAGATCGCGCTGAGCTTCCTGCGTTCGCACGGCGCGGAGCTGGAACTGCCGGTCGCCGATCTCAAGGACCGGGGCGTGCACATCCACTTCCCGGCGGGCGCGGTCCCCAAGGACGGCCCGAGTGCGGGCATCACCCTGACGACCGCACTGGCCTCGCTGCTCTCCGGACGGCTGGTCCGTACGGACGTGGCGATGACCGGTGAGGTGTCGCTGACCGGACGGGTGCTGCCGATCGGTGGCCTGAAGCAGAAGCTGCTGGCCGCCCACCGCGCGGGCATCACCACCGTGGTGATCCCCCAGCGCAACGAGGCCGACCTGGACGACGTCCCCGCCGAGGTGCTGGACACGCTGGAGGTCCACCCGGTCACGGACGTCCGCCAGGTCCTGGAGATCGCCCTCGCCCCGGCTTCGGCCCCGGCGGAGCGGAGGATCCCGGCCGCGGCGTAGGTGTCACGCAGTGACGGGCGCGGCGCCACGGACACGGCCGGTACGGACGGCCCGTCTCCCCCTCGTGGGGAGGCGGGCCGTTCCGCGTGAGCGGCGGGCGGCGGGCCAGGTCTCCGGGTGAGCGGTGGCTACCGGATCGGCCGGTCAGGGGCGGTAGATGGTCCCCGGCACCGGCTCGGCGGGTGCCATCAGCTGGGGCACCGTCACGAAGGTGTAGCCGCGCTTCTTCAGCTCCTTGATGATGCCGGGCACCGCGGGCACCGATCCCTTGTAGATGTCGTGCAGCAGGATGATGCCGTCCTTGCTCGCCTGGTCGAGTATCCGCTTCTTGATCAGCGCGGAGTCGGTCGTCGAGTAGTCCTTGGCGGTGGCGCTCCACAGGATCTGCGACAGGCCCAGGTCCTTGCTGATCCCGGAGACCGTGTCGTCGGTGCGGCCCTGCGGCGGGCGCATCAGCCGGGGCTTCTTGCCGGTGATCGCCTCGATCGCGTCCTGTGTCTTCTCCAGCTCGGCGCGTATCTCGTCGGGCTTCTTGTCCGTCAGGATCTCGTGCGACCAGGTGTGGTTGGCCACCTCGTGCCCCTCCGCCGCGATGCGGCGGACGGTCTCGGGGTGCTTCTTGACGTGGTTCTTGCCCAGCAGGAAGAAGGTCGCGTGGACCTTCTCCTTCTTGAGGATGTCCAGCAGATGGGGGGTGTCCTCGGCCGGGCCCGCGTCGAACGTGAGGGCTATGCACTTCGCCTCGCGGCAGTCCACCGGTCCGAACGCCCCCTTGGCGTCCGAGCCGGCGTCGCCGCGGGCGGATCCGGGGGCCGTGGTCTCCATCGAGCAGCCGCTCAGTGTCAGCGTGAGCGCTGTCACAAGAGCGACGGCGAACCCGGAACCGATCGACTTCGTCCTACTGGGCACGGCAGGTAACTCCCTAGTCGCTTACACCGCACTTATGTGCGACTGCGAGGACTATACATAGCGCGTATACATGCCGTGTATATGGGGGTGGGTGGAGCCGATGAGGGGCTTCGTTCCTGGTCAGAGCCCTGAGCGCGGCGAAGCCCGGCGACGGGGTGCGTCACCGGGCTCTGCGCGGAAGGGGCTGCGGGTGGCTAGCCGTTGGCCAGCGCCTGTACGCGGTCGAGGGCGCCGTTGAAGTGGTTGTGGTCGCCGACCGTGGGGCCGGACGAGGTGTACTGCCAGATCGTGTAGAAGCCCCAGCCGGCCGGAAGGGTGCCGACCGTGGTGTTGTAGCGGGCCACCCAGAGGGGGTTGGTGGTGCCGAAACTCGCGTTGTTGCCGGTGCAGGCCTGCCACCAGCTGGTCGCGGTGTATATGACCGCGTCGCGCCCGGTGCGCGCCTTGTAGGTGTTCACGAAGTCGCGTATCCAGGAGACCATTCCGGCCGCGGTCTTGCCGTAGCACTGCGCACCGTACGGGTTCCACTCGATGTCGAGCACGCCCGGCAGCGTCTTGCCGTCCTTGGACCAGCCGCCGCCGTGGTCCACGAAGTAGTTGGCCTGGGTGGCGCCGCTGGTCGTGTCCGGGGTGGCGAAGTGGTACGAGCCCCGGATCATCCCGACGTTGTACGAGCCGTTGTACTGCTGCGCGAAGTAGGGGTTCGTGTAGTACGTGCCCTCGGTGGCCTTGGTGTAGGCCCACTTCACGCCACTGCTCCAGAGCGTCGACCATGCGACGTTGCCCTGGTGGCTGCTGACGTCCACGCCTTCGGTCTGGACCGCGCGGGTGGTGGGCAGTCCGCCCTGGCCGTCGTGGGCGACGACCCCCATGCCCATCGTGGCCGTGCCCCGGGCGGGCTTGGTGGGGTCTCCGGCAGTGGTGGCCGCCCCGGCGGCACCGGGCAGGGCGACA
Organism: Streptomyces sp. NPDC026062; assembly: GCF_055568375.1. Classification (NCBI taxonomy): domain Bacteria; kingdom Bacillati; phylum Actinomycetota; class Actinomycetes; order Kitasatosporales; family Streptomycetaceae; genus Streptomyces; species Streptomyces sp. NPDC026062. The sequence goes on along the minus strand of NZ_JBVHOQ010000010.1, from coordinate 186,451 downwards.
AGGAGGGAGAGTGCTGCGAGCAGGGTTCCCGCCGCCGCGAAGCGTGAGCGGCGGGATTTCTTGGAGCCGGATCTGTGCACGGGCATTGCGTGCCTCCGAGGCCTCGGTGGGGGGAACTGCTGAACCGGGGCACGCCAGAGGCACCCCTGGTGACATGTCATGGTGTGAACATGCCATGCATGACGCTACGCACGTAGACCCTGGTGGCGGAAGAGGGCCTGGGCGGTGCCGTTGGTCTAATCCTGCGAAATACTGGTGGAGCTGCGGCGATGACCAGCGGTGAAAGAAACTTTCAGTGGCGGGAAAGCTCATGAGGGGTGTTGACGTGCACGGGAGCGAAAGTGGGAGTGAACCCGGCGCAACCGCAGAAAATGGTGTGGACCACGAATTCCTCTCATTGGAGCTGGAGTTGGCCGTCTTCCTGCGCCGGGCACGGGCCAACTCCGGTGAGATGGCCCGTGAGGTGCATCCTGAGCTGGAGGCGGCGGCCTACGGACTCTTCGTGCGCCTGGAATCGGCAGGCCGTCAACGGGCCACCGATCTCGCCTCCTACTTCGGCGTGGGCAAGGCCACCATGAGCCGTCAACTGCGCGCTCTGGAGTCACTCGGACTGGTGGCGCGGGAGCCCGACCCGGCGGACGGGCGCGCTTTCCTGGTCCACCTCACGGAGGAGGGGCTGGCCCGCTTCCGCAGTGTCAGGGACGCGCGCCGCGACCGCTATGTGCGCAAGCTCGCCGACTGGGACCGTGCCGAAGTGGCGGAACTGGCCCGGCTGCTGCACCAGCTGAACGCCCGCGCCGAGGGCTGAGCGGGCCGCGAGGGCTGAGCGGGCCGGGAGGGCTGATTGGGCCGGGAGGGCTGATCGGCCGAGGAGGCCGGGAGGACCGGGGAGGGCCGCCGCGCCCGGACCGGCGGCCGTCTCGGGCGCGGCCGGGCCTTCCCGTCTCGGGCGCAGACGGAACATGGCCGGTTCACAGCTGCACGTAGACCGCCGTCGCGTCGTCGTGCCGCTTGCTCCGTCGCACGTGGGCACGGTCCGTGTCCGCGTCCTCCAGGGCCCGGACCCGGTCGATCAGCCCCTGGGGGCCCTCCTTGTGGAGCACCCCGAGACAGGCCGCCCAGTCGCCCTCGCCGAACATCTCCGTCCAGCGGCTCGCCCCGTCCGTCATCGCGGCGAGCGCGCGCACCCCGGCACGCGGCGTGCGCCCGGTGACGGCGCGGTCCGTCACGGCCGGGTCGGCGGCGGCGGTGAAGAAGCCGCCCTCCTTGTTCCGCACCCGGGCGTCGGCGATCGCCTCGGAGGCGAGCGAGCCGGGCGGCAGCCGGTCGAGGCGGTCGTCCAGCACGGCGCGGACGGTGCCGTCGGGTGATTCGAACAGCAGGACCGAGTCGGACAGCACCAGGTGCTCGATCTCCGCCCCGTCCCAACGCGCGAGGACGACGGTTGCCTGTGGCGTACGTACGTGAGAAAGGTCACACAGGGGGCGGTGGGCGTCGGCGGTGCGCCGGATGGACTCCGCGAGGATCTCCCGCAGGGTCAGATCCCGCCGCGAACCCGACAGTTCGACCAGTGCGCCGCCCAGTCGCGCGGTGAACCAGGGGACGGAATGCACACAACCGTCGTCACCCTGCGGCGGGGTCACCCCGTCGAGCAGAACGAGCCCCCCACCATGGCCGGAGGCAGGAAGGACGGTGGCTGCCCAGTCCTCGTTCGGATGTTCGGCGAGGCCGGCGGCGGTGGCGAGTTCCATACGCATTCAGTCAGTCTGCACGATGCCTTCACGGGGCCTGCACGGAGCGGGGATTGGCCCGTACCAGCAGGTCAGAAGGGCGCATGGTGCGGAAGGAATCACTCCGGGGCGGGTGCGGGCGGGCATCCTGCCAAAGCCTGCCCCGAAGATCCAGCCGGACGTCCGGGTGTGCTGCCGGGGGCTCGCGGGGAGACTTGTTCGTCAACTCGGGAGTGATGTTCACTCGTTCGAGTGGCGGAGCGGTTGATGCGCGCCCCCCTCTCAAAAGCACTGGAATGGTCAGAAGCCGTACCAGAGGTCGGGGCGCTCGTTCACGTGAGCGAGCGTCACCTCTGCTTCAAGGGCGGACGAGTACAAGATTGCGAGCACCGGTGCAGAAGAAGCGGCCTCGGAGCAAGGGCAGCGAGCACAGCGGTTCCGAGGTGGCGTCTTCGGCGCCGGCTGAGAACGGGCGCACCGTGCGCGTCCGCAGCCGGCTCGTCGCAGGCGTCGCGGTCGTCGGGATCACCGTCGTGGCCGCGGGCGCGCCCGCGGTACTGAGCGCCTCCTCCGACCTGACCGAGTCGCAGCGGCTGGTCACCCTCGCGGAGCTGAACCAGCAGGCCATCGCGCTTGCGCACTCCCTGGCCGACGAGCGCGACGAGGTCACCGCCTTCATCGCGGGCGGCCGCGAGGGCAAGCTGGGATCGACGAGCGGCACGGCGGGAAGCCGCAGCGCCCGCGTCGACCAGCAGGTGGACGAGATCCGGGACGCGGCCTCCGCCGTCCTGCGCCGCGACCTCTCCACCATCCCCTCCCTGCGCCGCGACGCCATCGGCGGCAAGGGCACGGCGCTGGAGGCCCACCAGGCGTACACCGAGGTCATCTCCAAGCTCCACGACCTCGCCGAGGAGCTCGCGGAGAGGACCCCGCCGCGCGCCGCCGAGTCCGTCCGCGCCCCGCTCGCGCTCGGCCGCGCCACCGAGCAGGCCTCCGCCACCCGGGGGCTGCTGCTCGCCGCGCTCGCCGTCCCCCGCGAGGAGCCGGCCGCCCCGCAGATCGACCCGTTCACCGGCCTGCCCGTCCAGACCCAGGACGAGGGCGAGACCAAGGAGGACCGCACCCGTGACGAGCTGAGCGGCGCCGCTCAGCGCTACCGGGTCGGCGAGCTCTCCGCCCTCTCCGACTTCGACCAGGCCGCCGGTGCCACCGCCCGCGACAAGCTGGCCACCACCGTCACCGGCCCCGAGGTCAACAGCGCGGAGAAGTACCTCGCCGGGCTGACCGACCGCCCCGAGCTCTCCGAGGCCGACCGGAAGGTCAGCGGCAAGAAGCTCCAGGCGGCTCTCTCCGCCCGGATCGACCGGATGCGCGGCGTCGAGTCGGCCCTTGGCACCGCCCAGGTGCGGCGGCTGGAGCAGCTGCGCGACGACGACGTCACCGCGCTCGAACTGCGGATCGCCCTGCTCGGCGGCTGTCTGATCATCGCGGTCGGCGTCTCCACCGCCGTGGCCCGCACCCTCACCCAGCCGCTCGCCGTTCTGCGGATCGGCGCCGGCCGCCTCGCCGCGGAGCCCGAGACCGCCGAACCGGTCCGCTACACGGGCCGCAACGACGAGTTCGCCCAGGTCGTCCGGTCCATCAACGCTCTGCACGGCCGGCTGCACGGACTGCTCCACGAGTTCAACGGACGGTTCGAGAAGCTGGAGAGCGAGCGCGGCGAACTGATCGCCGGCCGCGAGGCCCTCACCCTCCAGCGCGCCGAACTCCAGGTCCACACCGCGGATCTGGCGGCCCAGCTGGAGAAGCTGAAGAACACCGTCCACCACACCTTCGTCAACCTCTCGCTGCGCACCCTCGGGCTCGTCGAACGCCAGCTCGGCGTCATCGAGTCACTGGAGGAGCGCGAGCAGGACCCGGAGCGGCTCGGCACGCTGTTCAAGCTCGACCACATGGCCACCGTCATGCGCCGCCACAGCGAGAACATGCTGGTGCTCGCGGGCGCCGAGCACGGACACGGGCACCCGGGACCGATCCCGCTGGTCGATGTGTTGCGCGCGGCGGTCAGCGAGATCGAGCGGTACGAGCGGGTCACCATCCAGTCCCTGCCGCCGCACGCCCAGATCGCCGGGTTCGCCGCCGACGACCTCAGCCACCTCATCGCCGAACTCCTGGAGAACGCCACCGCGTTCTCCCCGCCGGACTCCCAGGTCCAGCTCTCCGGCTGGCTGCTGGAGACCGGTGAGGTGATGCTCTCCGTGCAGGACCAGGGCATCGGCATGTCGTCCGTACGCATGGGCGAGCTCAACACCCGTCTCGGTGACCCGTCGCTCTTCGAGGCGGGGGAGCAGAGCGCGGACGGGGCCGGTCTCGGCCTCCAGGTGACCTCGCTGCTGGCCGCGCGCCACGGCGTACGGGTCCAGCTGCGCGAGCAGAAGGGCAACGGGGTGACCGCGGTCGTCGTGCTGCCGCAGCCCCTGCTCCCGAAGGCGCCCCCGGCCGCGACCCCGCCCCCGGTCACGGCCCCCGGCAACGCGCCCACGATGAACCTCCCCGGATCGGTTGCCGAGGCCAACTCCAACGCCCTGCCGCACCGCACCCTGGCACTGCCCGGCGACCCGCTGATCGCCGCCGCCGAGCAGACGATCGCCGAGGCCGGCCCGGCAGTCGTCCCCGCTTCCGGCACGGCACCCGCTCCCGAGCCCGGCCCGGCGGCAGCCCCCGCGCCCGGCCCGGAGGCCGGGGCCCTCGCCGCCCCCGACCACGCACCCCCGCCCGCGCCCGAGCCCGGCCCGGCGGCGCAGCCCGCGCCGGACGCCGAGCCCGTGCTGCCGGTGGAGAGCGAGGCCGAGACCACGATGCAGGTCCGGCTCCCGCGGGTACCCGGGTTCGACGACCTACCCGAGTTCACGCCCGCCCCCGACGCCGGGGGCGGCCCGGAGCCCACGACCGCCGCCGGTCCTTACGCCATCGGCCCCGACCGGCACGAGCGCGCCGCCGACGAGGGCAGCCGCCCGCAGCCCGGCCAGGCAGCGCAGCCGGCCCAGGCCCCGGCCGAGCCCGCCCCGGCGGCCCCCGCTCCCGTCCCGGCCCCCGTGGCCGACGCGCTGCCCCGGCCGCGCCTCCCGGAGCCCGAGCCGCAGCCTCAGCCGCAGCCCGAGCGGCTCACCGACAAGGGGCTGCCCAAGCGCACCCCCAAGGTGGTCAAGTCCGCGACGGCTCCCGCGCCCGAGCGCACGGGCAGCGTGGACAAGGAGGCCCTGCGCCGCCGGCTCGGCGGATTCCACCAGGGCGCGAAGAACGGCCGCCGGGACGTCGAGGCGGAGATCGCCGAAGCCACCGCCCCGGCCGCGGGCACCACACGTACCGAGCACACTGAGCCGGCAGGCCGTACCGACGGCCGGACCGGAGAGACGGGGGACACAGTCGAGGAGGCACGCAGTTGACTGCGCCCAGCACATTCGGGCTGAGCACCGAGGCCCGGAACCTTCACTGGTTGCTGAGCAATCTGGTGGAGGAGGTGCCAGGGGTCCACTCGGTCACCGTCGTCTCGTCCGACGGACTCATGCTGCTCTCCTCCGACCCCGGCCACCAGATCGCCCCGGGGACAGGCCGGCAGGACGGCCCGCGGGGCTCCAGCGCCGATCTGGCGACCATCGTCTCCGGCATCGGCAGCCTCACCATCGGCGCCGCGAAGCTGATGGACGGCGGCGGCGTCAAGCAGACCATGGTCGCCATGGAGGAGGGCAGCGTCTTCGTCATGTCGATCAGTGACGGTTCGCTGCTCGGTGTGCACGCCACACCCGACTGCGACATGAGCGTCATCGCGTACCACATGGCGCTCTTCGTCGGCCGTGCCGGACACGTACTCACCCCCGAACTCCGCAGTGAACTGCGCAAATCGATGGAGAGCGCCCAGTGACCCCCGCTGCTGCTGAACCCGCCCGCAGGCTCCCCGTGCGCGGGGCCGACAAACGGCCCGCGCGGGTACGCCCGTACTCGCTCACCGGCGGCCGTACCCGCTTCGGCCACGTCCTGCTCGTCGAGACCTTCGTCGCCGCGCTCGAAGCCCCCGAGGAGCGCCGCGAACTGACCAACGGCAACCTGGCCTCGCGCGTCATGCCGGAACTCCAGGCCATTGTCGAGATCTGCCGCCGGATGCGTACCGTCGCGGAGATCTCGGCCCTGCTGAAGATGCCCCTCGGTGTCGTCAGGGTGCTGCTCAGCGACTTGGCCGACCAGGGAAAGATCCGCGTGTACGGAACCGGTCACGGCACCGGCCAGCCCGACCGCGCACTGCTCGAAAGGGTGCTCAATGGACTCCGTCGTCTCTGAGTCGCCGCTGTTCGCCCCGCGCCAGCCGGGGCCGAAGGACCAGGCCGACGAAGCGCTGCAGGCCTGGCAGCTCGACCGCACCAGGGCCCCGATCGCCACGAAGATAGTGGTCGCGGGCGGATTCGGGGTCGGCAAGACCACCTTCGTGGGTTCGGTCTCCGAGATCACCCCGCTGAAGACCGAAGCGATGATGACCCAGGCCAGTGAGGAGACCGACGACCTCAGCGCGACGCCCGACAAGGTCACCACCACCGTCGCCATGGACTTCGGCCGGCTCACGCTCGACGACGACCTCGTGCTGTACGTCTTCGGCACCCCGGGCCAGCAGCGCTTCTGGTTCATGTGGGACGACCTCGTACGCGGTGCGATCGGCGCGGTCGTGATGGCCGACACCCGCCGGCTCGCCGACTGCTTCCCCGCCCTCGACTACTTCGAGAGCTGCGGGCTGCCGTACATCGTCGCCGTCAACCACTTCGAGGGAACGCCGGGATTCGAGGCCGAAGACGTGCGCGAGGCCCTGACCGTCCCTCCGCACGTGCCTGTTGTGATCATGGACGCGCGTAACAGGATCACCGTCGTCGAGTCGCTTCTGGCCCTGGTGGGCCACGCCCTCGACGCCACACCGGCATAGCCACACACAACGGAGAACCGCGATGCGGAAGATACTCATAGTCGGAGCCGGCCAGTCCGGGCTCCAGCTCGCCCTCGGACTGCAGTCCAAGGGTTACGAAGTCACCCTCATGTCCAACCGCACCGCCGACGAGATCCGCTCCGGCCGGGTCATGTCGACGCAGTGCATGTTCCACACCGCGCTCCAGCACGAGCGGGACTACCAGCTCAACTTCTGGGAGTCCCAGGCCCCGCGCATCGAGGGCCTGGGCGTCTCGGTCGCCGCGCCCGACTCCTCGCGCGCCGTCGACTGGGTCGGCAAGCTGGACGGCTACGCCCAGTCCGTGGACCAGCGCGTGAAGATGGCCGGCTGGATGGAGACCTTCGCCCAGCGCGGCGGGCAGCTCGTCATCCACGGCGCGGCCGTCTCGGACCTCGACTACTTCTCCCGCACCTACGACCTGGTGATGGTCTCGGCGGGCAAGGGCGAGCTGGTCTCCATGTTCGGCCGGGACGCGTCCCGTTCGCCGTTCGACGCCCCGCAGCGCGCCCTCGCCGTCGCGTACGTCCACGGCATGGGCCCGCGCCCCGAGCACCCCGAGTTCGACGCGGTCCGCTGCAACCTGGTCCCGGGCGTCGGCGAGCTCTTCGTGATGCCGACCCTGACCACGTCCGGCCGCGCCGACATCCTGTTCTGGGAGGGCATCCCGGGCGGACCGCTCGACGTCTTCCAGGGCATCAAGGACCCCTCCGAGCACCTGGCCAAGACGCTGGAGCTCATGGAGCGGTTCACCCCGTGGGAGTACGCGCGCGCCACCAAGGTCGAACTGACCGATGCCAACGGCACCCTGGCGGGCCGTTACGCCCCGACCGTCCGCAAGCCGATCGGCCGGCTCCCCGGCGGCGGCCTGGTGCTCGGTGTCGCCGACGTGGTCGTCGCCAACGACCCGATCACCGGCCAGGGCTCCAACTCGGCCTCCAAGTGCGCCAACGCCTACCTGGACTCGATCATCGAGCACGGCGACCGCGCGTTCGACGCGGAGTGGATGCAGTCCACGTTCGACCGCTACTGGGACACCGCCCAGCACGTCACGAAGTGGACGAACGCGATGCTCGGCGTCCCGCCGGAGCACGTGCTGAACCTGATCGGCGCCGCCGGCCAGCTCCAGCCGGTCGCCGACCGCTTCGCCAACGGCTTCAACAACCCGGCGGACTTCGAGAACTTCTTCTACGACCCGGAGAAGACGAACGCCTACCTCGCCTCGGTCGCCACCCCGGCCGTCTGAGCGCACCGCGAACGCGGAGACGCACGACAGAGCGGGTACGCACCGCGAACGCGGAAATGCCCCGCAGAGACGCACCGGCCGGGCCGGGCACCGTCGGATCCCGGCGGGCCCGGCCCGGCCGGTGCGTCTGCGGAGAGACGTGTGTCCGGAAGGTGCGTGTCCGGAAAGGTACGTGTCCGGGACGGGCGCGCTACTCGGAGGGCGCCGAGCTCTCGCCGTACCCTTCGTCGGAGCCCTTGGTGGCACCCTCGGGGAGCTCGGGCGGGCTGTACGTGGCCAGCGGTGCGCTCTCCGGGTCGGGGCGGACCGCGCCCAGCAGCGGATTCGACGCCACCGGGGAGACCTTGACCAGGGAACCGGGTCGGGGCGCCTGCACCACCAGGCCGTTGCCGATGTACAGCGCCACATGCGTCGCCTTCGGGAAGTAGACCACCAGATCGCCCGGCCGCAGGGCGTCCAGCGGTACCTTGCGCAGCTGCTGCCACTGCTCCTGCGAGGTCCGGGGAATGGTGCGCCCCGCGTCGGCCCAGGCCTGTGAGGTAAGCCCCGAGCAGTCGAACGAGTCCGGCCCCTCCGCGCCCCACACATACGGTTTGCCGACCTGCTCGATCGCGTACCGGACCGCCTCGCCGCCCTCCGCGGTCGCCGGCCGGACGGAGGACAGGGCGCCGGAGGAGACCAGCGCGTCCTGGGCCCTGGCCGTGTTCTTCTCCTCCAGGCGGGAGAGTTCGGCGAGCTGGTCCTGGGACAGGGTGGCGAGCAGACCCTCGACCTGGTTCAGCCGCGACCGGACCGTGTCGCGCTGCTTCTTCCGCTGTGCCGCCAGGACCTGCTGCTTGTCCAGCAGCGCGCGGGACCGCTTCGACAGTTCGGCCGCACGCCTCTCGGCGTCCCCGAGCCGCTTCATGGTCGCCACCCGGCCGGCGGCCAGCCGCTGGAGGAGCTGGCCCTGGTCCAGCGCGTACTCGGGATCGCGCATCAGCAGCAGCCGCAGATACGCGGAGAGGTCGGAACGGCCCTGGTACTGCTCACGGGCCAGCCGGCCGGCGGCGTCGCGGCTGCGGGAGAGCGAGAGCCGGGCGGTGACGAGCGCGGAGTCCAGTTTCTTCGCCTCCGCGGCCCGCTTCCTCAGCTCGGCAGCCGTCCCGTTGTAGGTCTCGGTGGCCTCCTCGGTCTGCTGGTACAGCCGCTGTAGTTCCGTCAGGAGCCCGGTGACACCGCCCGCCACCGCCTCGGGTCCGGCGGCCGGGGTCGCGGGATCCTCGGGCCCGGGCGAGGGGGCCGGCGAGAGGCCGGGTGAGCGGTCCGGCGAGGCGGTGGGGGAGGGCGAGGGGTCCGGCAAGGGGGCCGCGAGGGCCGCGGCCGGTGAGGTCACGACCGCGGCGGCCAGCGCCGCCGTGCCGAGGGAGCGCAGGAGTTGGCCCGGCACGACATCACCTCCGGAAACGGGGTGAATCGTGTGACTACCCCATGAGCGAGCGCAATTCCTCCATACGCTCACCCGCCGTCGGGTGATGCAAGAACCTCGGGGCGTGGCGGCCGGCCGGTTCCCCCGGACGGCGGTGGGGCGGCCCGGGACCGCCGGGCCGTCAGTCGACCGGGAACGCGTAGATCACGCGGCCGCGCCGGACGACCGCGGTCTTCGCGAAGGCCAGCACCTGGTAGGAGGCGGTGACCTTCTCCCCCTTCGGGTCCTGGGCCCCGATGTCCTGGAACTTCCAGAGCCGCCGCCCGTCGGCCGCCGCGAACGCGGTGACCTGTCCGGGGCCCGCCGCGAGGAGCGTGCCGCCCGAGCCGCTGACCGTGACCGAGGGTGCCGATCCGCCCGCCGCCGCCTCGGTCGACCGCCGCCAGCGCAGCTTCCCGGTCTCCCGGTCGACCACGCCCACTTCCTGGTCACGGCTGGTGGTGTGCAGCAGGGCGCCTGCCTCGACCGAGGTCCCGAAGGCGGAATCCGGTGTGCCGTCCAGCGTCCACTTCGGCTTGCCGTCGGGCGTCTCGAAGGCGCGGAGGCCGTCGCCGACCGCCGCGTACAGCACCCCGTCCGCGTCTCCCATCGCCGCCGCGTCGGGGGCGACCGTGCCGAAGGCCTTGGTCCACTGGAGCTTTCCGGTCTTCCGGTCGAAGCTGCGGAAGCGGGCCCTGCCCTTGGCGGCCTTCACCTCGGCCGGGGTGAGCGTCAGCGGGTCCTGACGTACGACGACGGCGTCCGGCCGGACAGCCATCAGCCGGTACACGGGCGCGGCCGGGCCGCGACCGGTGGTGACGGGCGTCCGCCACAGCTCCTTGCGCTGCTCTATGTCGTACCCGAACAGATACGACGTGACGACCTTCTTGTCCTTGCCGCGCTTCTTGCCCTTCTTGGGCTTGGGGGCCTTGACGGTCACCTCGTGCGAGCCGGTGAACCAGAGGTCAGGACCCGACGATCCGACGAGCCGTTGCACCGACAGCTGCGGAGCGTCCTCGAACCCGTCGGCGAACGCCACCCGGTGGGCCACCCGGCCGTCCTTCGCGGACAGCCACAGGAATTCGGAAGGACCGGCGACGAAGACGAACTCCTTGCCGGCCGGCAGGGCGGCCTGGCCCTTCGCCGCGTCCGCGCTCTCCCAGATCCGGCGCCCGGTGCGCAGATCGACGGCGGACGCGTGCGTCTCGTCGGTCAGGACCAGCAGCCGTTCGTTCCAGAGGGCGGCGGTGAGCGGGGCCGGTTCGGCCGCCGGGTGGGTGTAGATCCAGCGCGGCTGCGGAGGCAGCCCGGCGACGACCGGCCGGCTGGGACTCGGCGCGGGCTTGGCGTCGACCGTGGTCCCGTCGTCGTCACCGGACGTCAGCGCGAGCGTCCCGCCGCCCCCGATCAGCAGGCCGGCGACCCCGGCGGCGGCGCCGGTCAGCAGGGTCCGCCGGTCGACGGCGGCGGACTTCGTGGCGGCCGGGGGAGCGGCTGCGGGAGGCACGGCGGCGGGGAAGGGGGCGGCGACAGGTCCCGGCGCGGGCAGCGTCTGCGGGGCCAGGGGCGCGGCGGGGACACCGGTCGGCAGGCCAGGCTGCCCCGGCTGTTCGAGCTGCCCCGGCGGCAGGGAGAGCTGGGTGGTGGCCCGGTCGGGCCGGAGGGCCTGGTGGTCGATGACCCCGAGCTGCGCGGTCCGGGTGTCGGGGGCGGGAGCGGGGGCCGGGACGGGGGTGTGCGGTGTGGGTGCGGCCTGCGGTGTGTCCTCGGGGGCGGGGACGGCGTCCTGTATGTCGGGCACGTCCGCCACCGCTGCCTCGGCGGCCGGCGGTGCGGCTTCCAGCGTCCGTACCCGGGCGCTCTGATCGGCCACGGCGGCCGCCAGCGGCTCGGGCAGCCAGCCGCCCTTCGCCAGTCCGGCCGCGCCCTCCAGCGCCAGCTCCGCCGCCACCGCGCCCGCCGTCGGCCGGTCGGCCGGGTCCTTCGCCAGGCAGGCGGCGACCAGCTCCCGCAGCTCGGCGGGCACCCCGTCCAGCCGGGGCTCGCCGTGCGCGATCCGGTCGGCGGCCTCGGCGGCCGGGCCGTCCGCCAGCGGGGTGCTGCCCGTCGCCGCGTACGCGAGCAGCAGGCCCAGCACGAAGAGATCGGATTCCGGCCCGGCCTCCTGGCCCGCGACCTGCTCCGGCGTCAGATACCCGAGCCGTACGGAGAGCTGGCCGCCCGGCCGTGCCTCGGCGTCGGCCGCCGCGCCCAAGGGCCCGAAAGCGGTGAGCCGGGGCCCGTCGGCCGCCAGCAGTACGGTCCGGGGAGCGAGCCCCTGCAGCACGGCCCCCGTGGCGTGGACCCGGGAGAGCGTTTCCGCGATGCCCGCGCCCAGTATCCGCACCACACGCTCGGGAAGCGGTCCGGCGATGTCGACCGCCTCGGCGAGGGTCAGCGCCGGCACGTACGCCGAGGCCGTCCACAGCAGGCCGTCGTCCTCGGCCTCCTCGGCAGGTGTGTCCAGCCGTGTCACCACCCAGCCGCCCGCCAGCCGGTCGGCGGTACGCGACTCCGCCTGGAAGCGCCGCCGGAACGCGGGCAGCGAGGCCAGCGCGGGCCGGGCCGCTGTGATCACGACGAGGTCGTCCGGAACCGATCCGTGCCCGAGGTACTGGACCGCGGCGGCCGTCTCACGGAACCGCGCCAGCACGGTGTACGGGCCGAAGCGGCGTGGATCGTCCTGACGCAGCGCCTCCATGGCGCACCCCCTTGTGACCGTCCTTCGGACCAGACCGTCGATCTTAGGGGGTCCGCCGGCCGGGGCACGTCCGGCACCGGGCAGTGCCCGGCGCCCGGGGTGCCGCCCTGCCCGGAACGCGTCACCCCGCTTTGGACCAGGGCCACTTGGGGCGGTGGCGTTCGCGTCCGCCGGGGGCGTACTCGTACACCCAGCCCCGCTGGATGCCCAGCCTTCTGGTGTATCCGGCCGGGACCCTGCGGTACGCGTACACGGTGGCCGGTCCGCCGTCGGCGGCCGGGACCGGGACCTCGTACCACTTGGGCGGGTGGCCCGTCGCGCCGACGAGGACGGGCAGGACCCGCCCGTCCAGCGGGCCGCCGGTGAAGGGGGTGTTCTCGCTTCTCACCGCTCCAGTCTGACCGATCGGCCCGGCGGCAGCAGATGCTCCGCCGCGCCGAGCAGCGGCGCCAGCCGGTCCGCGAGCCGGCCGGCCGGGCCTGCCGCTGTCTCCAGCGGCAGCAGTCCGGCCACCGCCGACGCGGTCTCGGGGTCGGTGGCGGCCGTGACGGCGAGGAGTCCGATGAACTGGTCGACGAGCCAGTCGCGCAGTTCGGACGCGGCCGGCTGCTTCCCCTCGTCCAGCCAGATCAGCGAGGCCGCCTCGACCGCGGCGATCCAGGTGCGCACCATCATTCGCAGCCTCGGCGCGGGTTCGCTGTCCGCGCCCCGGCCCAGATGCAGCAGGATCTGCTCGGCCGCCGCCCGCCGTACCTCGTCGACGATCGTGCCCGTCCGGGAGGTCTCGGCGACGCTGCCGCCGCGCAGCAGCGCGCTGAAGCCCGCGTCGTGTTCGTCGACGAAGGCGAGATAACGGGTGAGGACCCGCGTCACCCGCTCGGTGGGCGCGCCCACGGCCGGTTCGGCGAAGCACAGGATCAGCGTCTCCGCGGCGGACCTGAGCGCGGCCTCGTACAACTGCTGCCGCCCGCCGGGGAAGTAGCGGTAGACCAGCGGGCGCGACACCCCGGCCACCGTCGCGACCTCGTCGAGGGAGACCTCGTCCGGGGCCCGGTGGGCGAACAGGGTGAGCGCCGCGCCGAGGAGCTGGGCGCGCCGCTCCTCGACGCTGAGCCTTCGGTACGCACGGGTCGGCGGCGCGGCTGCGGCAGAGGTCATACGAGCAGCCTAAGCGCCGTCGCCGTCAGGCCAGCAGGCCCGAGCGCTTCCACAGCCTGCGTCCCGGGCCGTTGAGGACACCGATGTCGTCGAAGAAGTCCGTCAGCCGCTTGGCCCCCGACTGCATGACCTCCGCCCGGTGCCCGCTCGCCCGGACCTGGGCCACGGCTTCCTGCCGGTCCAGGCCGACACTCTCGTACACCTGCGGATTGACGAAGCAGATGGAGAAGACGCGGGCCGCCTGCCCGCAGCTCACCCGGGTGAGTTCGCGCTCCCAGCGCGGGGCGGTCACCATCTGGCGGCGCAACTCCTCGCGGGCGTAGCGGACATGCCGTGCCTCCTCGACGACATGGATACGGGTCACCCCGCGCACCAGGGGCTGGACGCGCTCGTCGGGGAAGGTCAGTCGCTGCATCCAGTCGAGGATCTCCTCGCCGAGCAGTGTCGCCGCGAACGAACCGGGCGTCGTGGAGATGGTCTTCATCATCCGGGCCAGATTGTGGTAGCGGCGCGGCACGGGGTAGCTGGGCGACCCGCCCCAGGTGATCATGCGGCCGAACATCAGCGAGTGACGGCACTCGTCGGCTATCTCCGTGAGCGCGTAGCGGACGTGGTTGCTGACCACGGGCTTGTCGTAGATGTGGCGGATCAGCAGCTGCATGAGGATGATCTCGAACCAGATGCCGAGGGAGGCCAGCGAGGCGGATTCGTGCCGGGCCAGGTCCTGCCGCTGCTCCTGCGACATCCTCTTCCACATCGGGGTGTCGTAGAGGGAGAGCAGCTCGGGCGGCCAGAACCACTTGCCGTCCTCGGGCGCCACGTCCCAGTCGAGCTCCTTGTCGGGGTCGAAGGAGTGCTTGGCGGAGGCTTCCAGGAGGCGTTCGGCGATCTGCTCGCGGTCGCGGAGCGGGCCGAGTGCGTCGCGGAGCACCTGCACATCGCGTTCGGTCACGGTCGTCATGGCTGGGCGCACCCTCCCAAGGGTTACCGACGGTCACCCGCTATGAGACTACCTGTCAGCAAGCTGGTCAATCCCTTGGGCAGGACTTGTTGACCCGGTGTCTACCAACGGGTGGGCCGGCCAACCGGGCCGGAAGCCGGGTGACTTGCCCGAGCCGTGGCGCCTCCGTCAGGAGCCGGTGCGATTCTCCGTCGGCCGTTCCATGCAGACCAGCTCCTCGCGCTCGTCCCACGACGTGGTGACGGAGAAGCCGAACCGCTGGTAGAGCGCGATGGCCCCCGTGCGCCACCGCCACACCGAAAGCCGCACGGTGCGGACCCGGCTCCGTGCGGCATGGTCGAGCGCGGCCCCGAGCAGCGCGGAGGCGACCCCCCGGCCGCGGTGACCGGGGGCCGTCCACAGACGCTTGACCTCCACCCGGCCGTCCACGGGCGCGGTCACCACGAGGCAGCCCACGGCGGTGTCCCCGTCCAGCGCGACGAGGACGACGGCGTCGGCGAACGCGGTGTCCGGATCCTCGGTCTCCAGCCGGTACCGGTCCGGCAGCGCGGCGGCGTCCGCCAGGGGCCCGTACTTCTCCGACTCGGTCCGCAGGTGGTAGTCGGTGAGCAGCGCGGACAGACCGTCCACGGTCGAGAGGGAGCCCGCCCCGGGGCGTACGACGGTCAGCTCGTGGCGATCGTTCATGGCCCAACAGTCGCACGGGGCGGGGCGGTGGCCGGGCCGGCCGCTGAGCCGGCCGGGGACGATCGGCTCCGTGGATCGCCGGGCTGCGACAGTGGTGAGGTGACGATCCCCCAGGAGCTCGCCGACCGGCCTGCACTGGCGTATTCGGTGTACGGGTCCGCGCGGGCGGCCATGGACCCCAGGGCTCGAATTGATGTTCGCGTGCATGGCGTAGTTTGGGCGTCATGACCACGCCACCGCCCCAGCCGCCGCAGGGCCCGTACGGGGCGCCGCAGGGCCCGTACGGCCCGCCGCCCCAGCAGGGGCCGAACCCCTACGCCCAGCAGCCGGTTCCCGGGCAGCAGCAGCCGTACGGGTATCCCCAGCCGCCCCAGCCCTGGGGCGGGCCCGGACCCGGCGGGCCGGGGTTCCCCGGGATGCCGCCGCCGAAGCGGAACCGCACCGGGCTGATCGTCGGGATCACCGTCGGCGCCCTGGTGGTGGCCGGCGGTCTCGCGTTCGGTCTCGCACGTCTGGTGGACAAGGCGGACGTGGGCAAGGATCTTCCGACGGCCGGTGACTTCCCGGCGGCCGAATACCGGCTGACCGTGCCGAAGAAGCTGCTGGACGGCGAGTACACGCTCCTCAAGGACTCCTCCTCGACCGACGGGAAGGAGATCGAGGAGACCTACGACCCGACCATCCGGGACGCGAAGGCCGTCGTCACCCAGTACACCTCCGAGAGCGGCGGCACCCTGATCGTCTCCGGGATGTGGGGCCGCATCAAGGGGCCCGAGTTCACCCGGGACAAGATCCTTGAGGGGGCGACGCAGAACGAGGGCATGACCATTGCCGTGCCCGCCAAGGAGTTCACCCCCGAGGGATACGGGATCACGGTCTCCTGCCAGGTCGTGCGGTCGAAGGACGGGGCCGTCAGCAGCACCCTTCCCATGTGTGCGTGGGGTGACGACAACACCGCGTCCTTCGTCGCCGTCGTCACCGCCGAGACCGCGCTCCAGGCCCCGGAGAAGGTCGACCTCGAAAAGGCCGCGCTGGAGACCGCGAAGGTCAGGGCCGAGTCGCGCAAGCCGATAGCCGCGGCCAAGGCGAGCTGACGGCCGCCGGGGCCCGGCGTCGGGCTCGGCGTCAGGTCCCGGCCGGCCGGGTCGGCCGAGCCGGCCGTCCCGCCCGACCCGCCCCCTCACCCCCGAAGGGGCCCCAGCACGTCCTCCACCGCGCAGGCCATGGCGAGCAGCGAGGCGTCCGCGCCGCGTCGCGCCACCAGGTGGAGCCCGACCGGGCAGCCGTCGGAGGTGAATCCGGCGGGCACGCTCGCCGCCGGATGTCCGCTCAGGTTGAACGCCCAGGTGAGCGAGGTGGAGACGAGCTCTCCCGGACCCTCGTGGCCGTGCGGGCGGTTGGGGGTCACTGGGGTCAGGAGCAGAGGCACGCGGGCGAAGAGGGCATCCGTCCTGCGGTCGTTCTCGCGCCGGAGCTCGTCCAGGGGCGGCGTCGTCGCGCCGCCGCGTACGGCCTGCCAGGCGTCCGCCGGGTCCAGCAGTTCGCAGCCGCCCTCCACCAGCCGTACCACCCCCGCCCCGGTCAGCCGGTCCACCGCGCCCCGCACCACCGCCGCCACCTCCGGGTCGACGTCCGCGAATCCCAGGTCCGGACTGAAGACGGCGCGCAGGGGCGGTTCGGCGACGGCCGGTTCGTATCCGTCCAGCACACCGGCCAGATAGGCGTGTGCCTGCGCGGCCGTCCCGGTCAGGACGCCCGCGGACGCGAGGCCGGAACGGTCGGGGGAGGGCAGCAGCCCGTTGGTGGTCTTCAGTCCGAACACCCCGCACCAGGCAGCGGGGATGCGCACCGACCCGGCCCCGTCGCTGCCGGTGGCCAGGGGCACCAGATCCGCCGCGACCGCCACAGCCGAGCCCGCCGACGAGCCGCCCGGCGTCCGGTCCGGGCGCCATGGGTTGAGGGTGCGTCCGTGGGCGCCCAGGCCCCAGGTCTTCCAGTACGTGCCGGGGCCGGGCACGGACGTCGAGCCGACGGGGACGCCACCGGCCGCGACCAGCCGCCGGGCGGCGTACGAACGGATACCGGTGTGCCCCTTCACCGCGAACGGGAGCCCTCCCAGCGGAAGCCGGGCGGCCTCGGGCATCCGGGCCGACGCCTCCTCGCGCCAGACCGCGAGGAAGGCGCGGAGCCGGGGATCCGCCCGCTCGATCGCCGCCACCGCGCCCGCGGCATCCCTGTGATCCGTCACCGTCCTCAGTCTTCCAGGGCCGCCTCCATCACGGAACGCGCGATCGGCGCGGCGCTTCCGCCGCCGCTGATGTCGGCCCGGTCGGCGGACGCGTCCTCGACGACCACGGCGACGGCGACGGCGGGCCTTGCCGATCCCTCCGCCTGCGCCCAGGAGATGAACCAGGCGTACGGCGTACCGGAGTTGCCGACCCCGTGCTGGGCCGTGCCGGTCTTGCCGCCGACCGTCGCCCCGTCGATGGCCGCGTTGGTGCCGGTGCCGTCCCGCACCACGTCGATCATCATCTGCCGCAACCGCGTCGCCGTCAGCGGATTCATCGCCCGGTGGTACGAACGCGACCCGGTGGTGCGGACGGTGGAGCCGCTGTGCGTGGTCGTCCGGTCCACCAGGTGCGGACGCATGAGGTCGCCGCCGTTGGCCACGGCCGAGGCCACCATCGCCATCTGGAGCGGGGTCGCCGTCGTGTCGAACTGGCCGATCGAGGACAGGGCCAGCTGGTCGTCGCTCATCTCCGTGTCGAAGTTGCTCTTCGCCACCCCGGACGGGATCTTGAGCCCCGGGTCGTTGAAGCCGAACCTGCCGACCGCCTCCACCATGCCGTCCAGCCCGACCTCCACCCCGAGGTGCGCCATCACGGTGTTGCAGGAGACCCGGATCGCCTCGGCCAGCGACGCCTGCTCGCAGCCTCTCGCCTCGTTGGGCAGGGTGGTCGTGGTGCCCGGCAGGACGTAGGGGAAGGGGGTGTCGGTCCCGGCGTCCGGATCGGTGACGACCCCGGCGTCCAGTGCCGCCGCGGCCGTCACGATCTTGAACGTGGAGCCAGGCGGATACGTCTGCCGGATCGCCCGGTTGAGCATCGGCCGGCTCGTGGACGCGTTGAGCTCGCGCCAGGCGTCGGTGACGGACGAGCCGGTGCCGGAGAGCCGCCCGGGGTCGTACGACGGGGTCGAGACCAGCGCCAGGATCTTGCCGGTCGTCGGCTCCACGGCCGCGACCGCGCCCCGGCGGCCGTCGAGCCCCTGGTAGGCGGCGCGTTGCAGGGAGTCCTTGATCGTGGTGGCGACATCGCCGCCCGGCTGCCGGCCGCGGGTGATCTCGTTCCAGAACGGGAGCGGGGCGAGCAGGGGGTCGGTGCCGGAGAGGATCGCGTCCTCGGCGTTCTCGATCAGGGTGGTGCCGTACGTCTGCGAGGCGTACCCCGTCACCGGCGCGTACAGCGGTCCTTCGCGGTAGGTGCGTTCGTAGGCGAGCTGCTCGCCGGTGTTCTCCGAGCCGGTGACGGGGCGGCCGGCGACCAGGATGTTGCCGCGCGGCTGGTCGTAACGGTCGATGCTGATACGGCGGTTGGCGGGGTTGTCGTCGAGTTCGTCGGCCTCGAAGACCTGGACACGGGCGGCGTTCACCAGAAGCGCCACGAGCAGCAGCAGACAGAAGGCGGCGGCGCGCCGGATGTAGCGGATCACGGCCGGGCCTCCCGTGCGGTCGACGGGTACGGGATCACAGCTCGGCCTCCGGGACCGGTGCGACGACTCCGGCCTCCACCTCGTCGGGATGGGGTCTGCGGGCCACGTCGCTGACCCGGATCAGCAGCGCCACGATGATCCAGTTGGTGACCACCGACGAACCGCCCTGGGCGAGGAACGGCATCGCCATGCCCGTCAGCGGGATCAGCCCCATCACCCCGCCCGCGATCACGAACACCTGGAGCGCCAGGATCGAGGCGAGGCCGATCGCGAGCAGCCGCCCGAACGCGTCGCGCAGGGCGAGCCCCGCCCGGTAACCGCGGGCCACCAGCAGGGCGTAGAGCATGAAGAGCGCGGTCAGCCCGGTCAGGCCGAGCTCCTCGCCGGCCGTCGCCAGGATGAAGTCGGACTTGGCGGCGAAGCCGATGAGGATGGAGTGGCCGAGCCCCAGACCGGTGCCGAGCATCCCGCCCGCGGCGAACGCGAACAGCGACTGGGCGAGCTGGCCGGGCCCTTGGCCCGCGTCGATGGAGGCGAACGGGTCGAGCCAGTCCTGCACCCGGCTGTGCACATGTGGTTCGAAGGACCCGACGACGAACGCGCCGACGGCGGCCAGCATGAGCCCGACGGCGATCCACCCGGTCCGGCCGGTCGCCACGTACAGCAGGATCACGAACAGGCCGAAGAACAGCAGCGAGGTGCCCAGGTCACGCTCCAGGACCAGCACGCCGACGCTGATCAGCCAGATCGCCACGATCGGGCCGAGCACCCGGCCGGTGGGGAGCTGGAGTCTCCAGATCCTGCGGCCGGTGTACGCGAGGGCGTTGTGGTTGGCGGCGAGGTACGCGGCGAAGAACACCGCGAGCAGGATCTTGGCGAACTCGCCGGGCTGGAAGGAGAATCCGCCGACCCGGATCCAGATCTTGGCACCGTTCACCGCGGGGAAGAAGATCGGCACGATCATCAGGACGAGGGCGGCGGCGACGGAGAGATAGGCGTAGCGCTGGAGGACCCGGTGGTCGCGCAGGAACACCACCACCCCGATGAAGAAGGCGACGCCGAGGGTGGACCAGACCAGCTGCGTGGGTGCCGCCCGGTCCCTCGGCGTCTCCAGGTCGAGCCGGTAGATCAGGACCAGCCCCACGCCGTTGAGCAGGACGGCGATGGGCAGCAGCAGCGGATCGGCGTACGGGGCGCGGAAGCGGACGGCGAGATGGGCGAGGAGGGCGAGCAGCCCGAGTCCGCCGCCGTATCCGGCGACATCGGGCGGGACCGCGTTGTCGTGGGCCAGCCCGACGGCGGCGTAGCCGTAGACGGAGATGAGGACGGCCCCGATGAGGAGCGAGAGTTCCACGCCGCGCCGCCTGGGCAGGCGCAGCTCGGGCGGGGGTGCGTCCGCCGTCGTTGCGGTCATGCCAGGCAACGTAGCAAGAGGTGGGTGTTATTTCCCTTATGTCATGATGTGGGAGTTCATGGGTCCGGGTGCCGGCGAGCTGTCAGACGCCGGTGGGGGAGTGCGGTTCCTCCGGGTCGCGCCGGTCCGGGCGGACTTCACCGGCGCTCCGCGGTGACGGCCGCCGAGGGAGCCGCGGTGCCGGGCGCCGGGGTCGCTCCGGTCGTCGGCGGGGCGGACGGCCGGGCGCTTCCCATGGGGCGGTGGCCGGGGTCGGCCCGCGGGGCCGTCCGCAGGATCTCCTCCTGGGTGGGCAGCGTGGCCCGCTGCCGGTCGTCCCAGGACCAGGCCGTGCGGTACTCGTACCCCGTGATCGCCGACGGTGCCCGCATGATCAGGTCCCGGCCGGCCGGCTCCACGCTCAGCACGGCGTCGGAGGCCGGCATGATCCGGGTGAGGCCGCCGGGTTCCGGCATGTAGACGCGTACGGAGAGCTGGCGGTCGGCCAGCCGCATGCCGAGGACCATCTCGTCCCGGCCGTCGCCCGTCAGATCGCGGTAGTACGGCTTCAGTACCGGGCAGGACGCGGGCGTGGTCCGGCAGGCGTGGATCCGGCGTACCGCCTCGGCCGGGAGCGCGGCCGTGCCGCTGGACCGGTCCGGGCGGGCGTTCAGCCCGGCCGGCACCACTTCCACCGGGTCCAGCCGGTGCGCATCGCCGCCCGGGACGGTGATCCCGGGGATATGGGCGGTCTCGCCCTCGCCGTAGTCGTAGGGGGCGACGGAGGCGGGCGGCAGCTCCGGCCGGAGGCGGGCGGGGCCGATGGCGGCCGGGGCCTGCCCGGCGCTCTTCAGCTCGCCGCCGGTACCGCAGCCGGCCGGCAGCGTGGTGCCGAGGAGAGCCGCGACGACGGCGGGCGCGCGGCGTCCCGTCCGGTGCTGCGGACGCATGTCTTCCTCCCGTTCCGACGGCCGGCCGGACCGCGCGTGCGTGCGCACGACTCCGGCTCCGTAGACCTTATTCGGAAGGAAGTGCCTTATGCGTATTTACTGCTGATACGGGTTCTGGCCCGGCCCCTGCGCGCCCGGAGCGTATCCCGGCTGCTGGGACCGGCCGAGGTGGTTCTCGCCCTGGGCGAGCGTGTGCTGGGCCAGCAGCTGATCGGCCTGCTCCTTGGGGATCTTCTGCTCACCGCCGCAGAACGTGCACTGAGTGGCGTACTTCGTCGAGAAGGGGAACAGCGGCACGAAGAACAGGGTGAACTTGGTCACCCGCTTGCGCAGGGTGTGCGCGGCCGGGTTCCCGCACCAGCCGCAGACCAGCGTCAGGATCGCCAGCTGGTGGAGATAGCCTCGCGTACCGAAAATGATCATGTCGTGGGTCCCTTCCCCGTATGTCCCCGCAGCGCCCGGCGGCAGAGCGCCAGCAGCTTTTCGTCCTCGTACGTGTCGTGGCTGCCGTATCCGCCGTCCATCGCGTTGTGACGGCGTACGGAGGCGAGCTCGGCGTGCAGCACGAGTACCGCGTCCGGCCCGGCGCAGGCAGCTCCCGTCCGTGCCAGGCGTTCGGCCACCCGGACCCTGACATGACGGTTCTTCTCCCAGGCCGCGAGGAGTACCGGAACGGACTCCTCGGCCCGTCCGGAAACCTCCCACAGCGCGATCGCCGCGTCCACCCGCAGCCACAGTTCCTCGTGCTGGAGCAGCGCCCGCAGCCGGGGCGCCGTCACCGCCGCGTGCGCGCCGAGCCTGCCGAGCGCGCTCGCCGCCAGCCGCCGTTCGCGCACGTGCTCGGCCAGCAGCCCCTCGGTCAGTACCGGCAGGACCGCCCCGGCGTCCTCGTCGACGGCCCACAGCGCCCCCGCCGCCTCCGTGGCCCCGGCCGTCCCGGGGCGGCTCATCAGCGCCCGCAGCTCCGGGACCGCGCAGCGCGCCTCGGGCCCGAACGAGCCGAGGGCCCGCAGTGCCGCCGTCCGCAGCCACTCGCCCCGGTAATCCGGCGCCCCGCGCAGGATCCGCAGCACCTCCGGCGCCGCCTCTCCGGCCCGCAGCGCGGTCAGCCCGGCGAGCAGCGGACTCGCCCGGTCGTAGGCCTCGTCGTCCAGCGCGATCTCGTCCAGCCTGCGCCGCAGCAGGCCGGTCAGCGGCCGGGCGGCCGCCCCCAGATGCCCGAGCGCGTACCCCACGTCCTGCGGCACCTCGGGCCGCTCCAGCGCCGCCTCCAGCGCGGGCACCGCGCGGGCGTCGCCGAGGCGGGCCAGGGCCTTCACCGCGCTGCCGAGCCCCGCCGGACCGCTCGCCCACTCCCGCACCCAGGTGCCCGGATCGGCCGCGACCCTGGCCGCCAGCGCGTCCGCCGCGGGTGCGGCCAGACCGAACAGCTCCTCCAGGGCGTGCGAGGAGGCCTCGGCCAGTTTCGGCTCCTCCGAGGCGAGCTGTTCGCCCACGAGCCGGACGAGCTCCTCGTAGGAACCGCGCCAGGCCCGGATCAGTCCGCTGCTCATCCGGACGGCGTCGATGCGCTGCCCCGGTTCGGGGCTGCGCAGCTGGTCGGCCAGCAGCGCCGTCCGGTCGGCGACCCGGTCGTCGAGGCCTGTGTGCAGGGTGCGCAGCAGATCGGCCGTCCAGGGCGCGGTACGCCCGGTCCGCTCCTCGGCCGACAGCGCCCGAAGCTGCCCCACCAGGGTCACCGGTGCGCCGTCCGGAGCGCCAGGATCGAGATCGCCGCGCGCCCCGGCCGTCCGGACCCCCGGCTCAGGGGAATCGGGGGCACCAGGGGCGTCCGGGGCGTCCACGGCACCCAGGACACCCAGGACACCCAGCACATCCGGCGCCCCGGCCGTCTGCGGGCCCTCCGTACCGCGCACGGGTCCCGCACCGGCCGCGCCCCCGGGGTCCGTGCGCAGTTGCCGTAACAGGCCCGCCACCACGCTCACCACATCGTCCGGCAGCCCCTCGGGCGCGCACCGCGCCAGCTGGGCCAGGGCCGCGAGCCGCAGCCCCGGCGGATTGGCCTCGGCGGCCAGCCGGCTCAGCCAGTCGGCGATCCGGCCGGTCAGCGGAGCGTGCCGCAGCGCCACCCGTCCCGCCGCCTCGACCAGCGCGAGCCGCACCTCGTCGTCCGGTTCCACCGTCAGCCGCTCCCGCAACAGGGCCAGCACGCGGTCCGGACTGCCGTGCAGGGTGGCAAGCGCCAGCGGGGCGGAGACCCGCACCCCCGGGTCGTCGTCGGCCATCAGCGCGAAGAACACCCCGGCACCCGCGCTGACGGCCGCCGCGGCCATCGCGTAGTTCGCCACGCCCTCGGCCTCGTCCTCGGCCCCGCAGATGTCCTCCTCGTCGATGTCGATGCCGCCGATGCTGGTCAGCAGCTCGACGATGCCCCCTCGGTCCGGGACCGCGGGATCGACGACCAGCTCGAAGAGGAAGGGGATGCAGGCGAGCGTGCAGGCGTACACGTCACCCTGGTGGTGGACCGCCCCGTACATGCCGTCCAGCGCGGCCTCGCGCGTCGACGGATCGGCGGACGCCAGGCCCTGAAGCAGCTCCGGCACATCATCGGCAGGCCCGTAGGCATGCTCCATCGAGGCCCAGTCGACCTCGTCGATCCCCGCGAACACGCCATCGCCTCCCCACGGTTTCCCCCGAAGCAGTGTCTGCGCAGAGTGTGCACCACCGCTCGGACAATCCGCCCACCCCACCCCGCCTTTTGCCATTGAGCATGACAATGTCTGCCGCGATACGGTATGTCCCGGCCATGGGAGCCCTAAGCGGTGTCCGGAACCGGCCGTCCCCGGCCCGGTTCGTTGAGCGGCGCGAGCAGATCGCCGTACCGCTCCAGGCGTTGCGTCATGTCACCGGCCAGGAAGACCAGTTCCCCGGGTCCGCGGCACTTCTCGATCTCCGCCCAGGTGACCGGCGCGGACACGGACGGCTCGGACCGCGCCCGCAGTGTGTAGGGCGTGGCGGTCGTCTTCGCCGCCGCGTTCTGGCTGAAGTCGACGAACACCTTGCCCGGCCGCAGCGCCCGCCTCATCCGGTGCACCACCAGATCCGGAAGCTCCCGCTCGGCCCGGACGGCCAGCTCCTTCGCGTACGCGGACACGCGCTCGGAGGCGGTGGGCTCCACCGGTACGAGCAGATGCAGTCCCTTCGAGCCGGACGTCTTCCCGTACGCCTCCAGCCCGTCGGCGGCCAGCCGCTCCCGCAGCCAGAGGGCGACCGCACAGCACTCCACGGCCGTCGCGGGCGCTCCCGGGTCCAGGTCGAAAACCATCCGGTCGGCCAGCCCCGGCGTCTCGGCCCGCCACTGCGGGGTGTGGAACTCCACCACCAGGTTGGCCGCCCACATCAGCGAGGCGAGGTCCTGTACGACGACCTGTCTGGCCTGTTCCTTCTCGTGGTGGGGCACCGGGGCGGTGTGTACCCAGGACGGCGTACCGGGCGGCGGGTTCTTGGTGAAGAACAGCTGCCCGTCCGGCCCGTCCGGATAGCGCAGGAAGGACAGGGGGCGGTCCCGCAGATGTGCCAGCAGGACCTCGGCCGCCGTGGCCGCGTAGTAGTGCAGCACCTCGCCCTTGGTGGTGCCGGTGGCCGGATACAGCACCTTGTCCAGGTTGCTGAGCGACAGCCGCCGCCCCTCCACCACTGTGATCGGCGTCATACCATAAGAATCACACGAAAAACGGATCGGTAAGGGCATAACGGATGTAAGGGGTGACCGGTGAGGTCCATATGGAACGGCGCCATCTCCTTCGGGCTGGTCAGCATCCCGATCAAGCTGGTCAACGCCACCGAGAACCACTCGATCTCCTTCCGTCAGGTCCACGTCACCGACGGTGGCCGCATCCGCTACCGCAAGGTGTGCGAACTCGACGGCGAGGAGGTGACCGCCGCCGACATCGGCAAGGCCTACGAGGACGCCGACGGCTCGATGATCCCGATCACCGACGAGGACCTCGGCTCCCTGCCGCTGCCCACCGCCAGGACGATCGAGATCGTCGCCTTCGTGCCGGCCGACTCCATCGACCCGCTCCAGATGGACGCCGCGTACTACCTCTCCGCCAACGGGGTGCCTGCGGCCAAGCCGTACACCCTGCTGCGCGAGGCCCTGAAACGCAGCCGGAAGGTCGCCCTCGCCAAGTACGCGCTGCGCGGGCGGGAGCGCCTGGGGATGCTGCGCGTGGTCGACGACGTGATCGCGATGCACGGGCTGCTCTGGCCGGACGAGATCCGTTCCCCCGAGGGGGTCGCCCCCGAGAGCGACGTGTCGGTCCGCGACGCCGAACTCGACCTGGCGGACGCCCTGATGGACACGCTGGGTGAGGTCGACATGGACTCGCTGCACGACGACTACCGCGAGGCGGTCGAGGAACTCATCGCGGCCAAGGCCTCCGGGGAGGTCCTGGCGGCGCCCGAGCCCGGTGGCTCCGGCGGGGGCAAGGTCATCGACCTGCTGGCGGCCCTGGAGAACAGCGTCCGGGCGGCGAAGGAGGCCCGCGGCGAGGACGGGAGCGAGGACCGGAGGGAGAAGGGCGAGAGCGAGGGCGAGGGGAGCGGGGCGGACGGGGAGAAGGCCTCGGTCACCTCGATCGCCGGCCGCAAACCGTCGGGCTCCGCCACCCGCAGGACCCCCACGGGCAAGTCGGTCTCACGCACCGGCGGGTCCGGCGGTGCCCGGAAGACAGCCTCCTCCTCGCCCAAGTCGTCGGGAGCGAAGAAGTCCACGGCGAGTACGGGCAAGCCGGCGGAGAAGAAGAGCGCGTCGGGCGGCCGGTCCGGCGCGAAGAAGACCGCGGCCGAGGCCGGCGCGTCCAGCGCCACCGCGTCCAAGAGCGCCACATCGAAGAAGACGGCGGCGGCGAAGAAGGGGAGCGGCACGAAGACCGCCCCACGCAAACGGGCCTCCGCCTGACGAGCGGGCCGCCCCGGCCGTACGCGCGGCCGTGTTGCCTGAGGCACGGGGCCGCGCGGCGACCCCCACGGCGAGCCGCACCGTCTTCATCGACGCCGACGGCTGCTTCGTATGCGGCCCCTCACCCGGAGACTGCGTCGTGGACGAGTGCCGGGGCGGATGTCGGCAGGGCGGCTCAGCTGCCGCAGGCGCAGTCCGCCGCCGGTTCGGGCGTCGAGGTCTCGACGGTCTCGCTCCGGCTGGTGCAGCAGGCGTCGCCACCGAGAGCGGGGCTCTTGCCCAGCTGGTCGGTGTCGGCCTTGACGACGTAGACCTCCCACGGCTCCTTGCCGGGGCCGTGGACCCACACCTTGTCCTGGAGGGCGTAGCAGCAGGAGGTGTCGTTCTCCTCGAAGGTCGCGAGCCCGGCGTCCTTGAGGCGGGTGGTGGCGGCGGTGACCTCGTCGGTGTTCTCCACCTCGACGCCCAGGTGGTCCAGGCGGGTCTCCTGTCCCGGCTGGCCCTCGATGAGGACGAGCTTGAGCGGTGGGGCGGTGATCGCGAAGTTCGCGTAGCCGGGGCGTCGCTTGGCGGGCTCGACACCGAAGAGCTTGGAGTAGAAGGTGACCGACGCTTCGAGGTCGGCGACGTTGAGCGCGAGCTGGGCACGGGACATGACGGTCTCCCCGATCAGGTTGCATTGATCTCTGTCGATTCAACCTTGCGCCTTGGATCGAGAAACGTCAACATAGAAGCATGTCGAAACAAGAACGTGTGGTGCTTGGCCAGGACGGCGTCGGGGGATGCTGCCCGGCGCTGCTGACCGCCCCGCTGGACGAGGACCAGGCAGCCGATCTGGCCAAGGTCTTCAAGGCACTGGGTGACCCGGTGCGCCTGCGGCTGCTGTCGATGATCGCGTCACGAGCGGGCGGGGAGGTCTGCGTCTGCGACCTCACCCCGGCCTTCGACCTGTCGCAGCCGACGATCTCCCACCACCTGAAGCTGCTGAAGCAGGCCGGGCTCATCGACTCCGAGCGGCGCGGGACCTGGGTGTACTACCGCCTGCTGCCGCAGATGACCGACCGGCTCGCCTCGATCCTCACCCGGCCCGCCGGACAGCCGTCGCCCGCGAAGACGTCAGCCGGGGCCGCCTCGTGACCGTCCGGTCCGCCCCTGCGGCGGAGCCGACGGCGCCGGTCACAGGACGGCTGTCCTTCCTCGACCGGTATCTCGCCGCATGGATCCTTCTCGCGATGGCGGCCGGCCTCGGCCTCGGCCGTCTCGTGCCCGGCCTTGGCGACGAGCTGGCCGGAGTGACCGTCACCGGGGTCTCCCTGCCGATCGCGCTGGGCCTGCTCGTGATGATGTTCCCCGTGCTGGCCAAGGTCCGATACGACCGCCTCGACGCCGTCACCCGCGACCGCCGTCTGCTGGGGACGTCCCTGGTCCTGAACTGGGTGCTCGGCCCGGCCCTGATGTTCGCGCTGGCCTGGATCTTCCTGCCGGACCTGCCCGAGTACCGCACCGGCCTGATCATCGTCGGCCTCGCCCGCTGCATCGCCATGGTCATCATCTGGAACGACCTCGCTTGCGGCGACCGGGAGGCCGCCGCTGTGCTGGTCGCCCTGAACTCGCTCTTCCAGGTGGTCGCCTTCGCCGCGCTCGGCTGGTTCTACCTCTCCGTCCTGCCCGGCTGGCTCGGCCTGGAGCGGACCGCCCTGGACGTGTCCGTATGGGAGATCGCCCGCTCGGTCCTGATCTTCCTCGGCATCCCGCTGCTGGCCGGGTTCCTCACCCGCCGCATCGGCGAGAAGACGAGGGGCCGCACCTGGTACGAGACGAAGCTGATCCCCCGGATCGGGCCGTTCGCCCTGTACGGGCTGCTGTTCACCATCGTCGTGCTCTTCGCCCTCCAGGGCGACGCCATCACTTCCAAGCCGTTCGACGTCGCCCGCATCGCGCTGCCCCTGCTGGCCTACTTCGCGCTCATGTGGGCCGGGTCCATGGCGGTGGGCCGCGCCGTCGGGCTGGGCTACCCCAAGGCGACGACCCTGGCGTTCACCGCGGCCGGCAACAACTTCGAACTCGCCATCGCCGTCGCCATCGCCACCTTCGGCGCCACCTCCGGCCAGGCCCTCGCCGGAGTGGTCGGCCCCCTCATCGAGGTCCCCGTCCTGATCGGCCTCGTCCACGTCGCCCTGGCCGCCCGCCGCTACTTCCCCCAGCCCGCGGCCGACCCGGCCGCCGCCCCGGAAGGTTCCGCCCGTGTCTGAGGCCTCGAAGCCGTCCGTGCTGTTCGTGTGCGTCCACAACGCCGGACGCTCGCAGATGGCCGCCGCCTTCCTCGCCCACCTCTCCGAGGGCCAGGTCGAGGTCCGCTCCGCCGGGTCCGCACCGGCCGACGCCGTGAATCCGGCCGCTGTGCAGGCGATGGCGGAGATCGGCATCGACATGTCCACCGGGACACCGAAGGTGCTGACTGCCGACGCCGTGCAGACGTCCGACGTAGTGATCACCATGGGCTGCGGCGACACCTGCCCCGTCTTCCCCGGCAGGACCTACTTCGACTGGAAGCTCGACGACCCGGCCGGGCGCGGTGTCGACGCGGTCCGCCCGATCCGCGACGAGATCGCACAGCGCGTCCGCGGCCTGCTCGCCGAACTCGGGGCCCGAGTAGGAACGGACCAGGAATCAGGTGTCGCCGTCAGAAGTTTCGACAGGCCGTGATCCGGGCCGCTCAAGGCCGACGCGCAGCACACCCACAGCCATAACCACAGATTCACGCCGACACCGCTACCTTTCACGACGCCACGGCGCGGACCGGCCGCCGCGAGGCCCATGCCCCGCGACGGCCGGTCCGCCACGTCCCGTACCGCGGGCTCAGCGCCTGCGGAACGAGCTCACATAGCCGGAGGCCGGCGTGCCGACACCCGTCACGTCGTCGTATCCCCGCACCGCCGACAGCGAAGCGTCCTTGCCCAGGCTGCGCACCGAGGTCCGCAGACCGTCCGCCGCGTCGTAGCCGTTGACGAAGTCCACCCGGGCGACCGCGAGATCACGGCCGGCACCCAGCGGGTGGTCCGTCACGTCGTGGTACGCCTTCGTGTGGTAGCGGGCGTAGATCGCCGGGTTGGCGAAACCGATCGGGCGCCCGCGCCGCGCCTGCTGCGCCAGGGCCTGGACACCGGCGATGACCGGCGCCGCCAGCGACGTGCCGCCGATGCGGTACTCGTCGTAGCGCAGCGATCCGTCCGGCAGCGTCTGGGTCTGGCCCACCAGGAAACCGGTGTTGGGGTCCGCGACGGCCGCGATGTCCGGGGCCGTGCGCATCCGGGTCTTCCCGTTGGCCCTGGCCAGCGAGTCCGGTACGACACCGCGCTGGTAGAACGGCTGCTTCACGGTGGCGCTGGTGCCGCCGCCCGCGCCCGAGGTGTAGGCGCCGGGGAAGCCGGTCCAGCTCCTGCCGTCCGCCGCCAGGAGCGCGTTCGTCGTGCCCCAGCCGGTCTCCCACTGGTACGTGTTCTGCTTGCCGACGGCCAGTGACGTACCGCCGACCGAGGTCACCCAGGCGGAGTTGGACGGGACGTCGATCTGCTTGGTGCCGGTCGACGCGACGTTGTCGCCGTTGTCGCCCGAGGAGAAGTAGAAGCCGATGCCCTCGACCGCGCCCATCTTGAACACCTGGTCGTAGGCGAGCGCCAGGTCGGGGGTCTGGTTGGCCTCGATGTCGCCCCACGAGTTGGAGACGATGTCGGCGAGCCGGTGGTCGACGACCTTGTTCAGCGAGTCCAGCAGATCGTTGTCGTAGCAGGACGCACCGCCCACGTACACGATGTCCGCGGCGGGCGCGACCGCGTGCACGGCCTCGACGTCCAGGGTCTCCTCGCCGTACCAGCCGGAGGCCCCGCACTCCTCGGTCTTCGTGTAGTCGTCCGGCAGCACCTGGCTGAGCTGGCCACGCCGGTAGGGCGCGTCGCCGTTGCGCTTCGCGTACTCGGCGGCGTCCTTCGCGATGGTGGGGGAGGCGTACGCGTCGGTGATCGCGACGGTCACCCCTTCGCCGGTGTAACTCCCGGCCCCGTACGCGGCGCGCAGCTGCTTGCCGGTGTACCCCTTGACCGCGTACGGCACCTTCGCCCCGTACGCGGTCGGCAGGGTGGAGGCGGTCTTCGACCCGAAGTACGAGGAGAACGGTCCCGAGTTGCGGAACACCGCGTCCGGCGGCGGCAGCACCTCGTCGTGGCTCGACCGGTGCGGCGCGTTGTCCAGGCCCGAGACGGCGAGCACGGCATCGCCCAGCGCGGCGGGCACGGAGGCGGTGGTGGCCGGGGCGCGGTAGGTACGGGCGTCCTTACGGTAGTTGTGCAGCCGTGTGCTGAACGCCTTCTCGGTCCCGGACACTTCACCGGTGGCCGAGACGTAGTGCTGGTTGGTGCCGGTGACGGTCAGCCCGTTGGACTCCAGCCACCGGCTCACCCGGTCGATCTGGTCCGGGGTGGCCCCGAACCGCGCCTGCGCCTGTGCGGCGCTCAGGTACTTCCCGTACGAGGGCGACCGCGGGTCGGACACGGCGGCGGCATAGGCGGCCAGCCCCTTCGCGTCCCGGCCGGCGAGGTGGACCCGGACGGCGACCTTTCCGCTGCCGGCCGCCGCTCCCCGGTCGGCCGCGGTGGTGGCCCAGGCAGGTTTGGTGCCCCGCAGCGCGTCCCGGCCGCCGGGCGCGGAGTCCGCGCTGGCGTCGGGTATCCCGAGGGCGAGCGCACCGGCGAGCAGCGGCAGTGTCGCCGCCATGCTCAGCCCGGCGCGTCGTCGGGCGCGGCTGATTCTCAAAGTAACCCCCTGCGATGTGGGTCTCGCGTGTGGCGCATGTGCCGAATGAAGTGCACATGTAATGCGCCACTCTGGCGAGGAACGCCTCATGTAGGGGGCATGCAATGACCAAGAGTCCACCAAGCGGCGTCCGATGTAGGGGATTTGGTGACCAAAGGGCCGGGAATCGACCAGGGCGACCTCCCGCGCCTCTCGGCAGAGATCACTCGATGGGGCGCACTTCCTCAGATTGGCCCCGACGCATCCGATAACTCATGAAAGACACCTCATCATCCTGAACGGAGACTTACCGATGAAGCACCGGATCAGCGTCGCCCTGGCCGCCCTGGCAGCTGCCGTTCTCCTGCCCGCCCCCGCAGGTGCGGTCGACTCCGCCCGGTCGGGAGCCGCCCCAGCCGCTGACGACCCGGCCTTCTCCGTCCGTTGCTACAGCCTGCTCGGCGGTGTGCAGCAGACCGAGAGCTGGCTGTTCACTCCGGCGCCCTCCACGGACGGCCGTACGGTCTCGGCGGTTCACCGCACCAGCTACCGCGGCTGCTCGGGCAGTGCGGAGAGCACTCTGAACGAGAACACCCCGGTGGAGTGGAAGGCGACCTGCGCGGAGCCCTTCCCAGTCCTGAGCAGCGAGACCGTCACCTACGCCTGGGACACCGGTGCCACCACCACCGTCCGCTTCGACCGGGTGGTGAGGAGCCACAGGGTCAACGGCAGCGTGATCCGCTACCGGATGGAGAGCACGGGCACCGTCACCGCGGGCAGCGGCCTCGGTAAAACCGTTAGCCGTACCACTCTCTTCGACCCGGTCGGCAGCGCCTGTGGCAAGGACAAGGCGGAAGTCTTCGGCACAGCCTCCTCGTTCAGCATCGGCTGAATACCCTTCGCACGGGTGGGAGAAGCGCTGCCCGCAGGGGCCCTTCCCGCAGGGGTGCCGCCGACCGTGACGGCGCCCCTGCGGTTCTCCCGGACGCACCCGGGCCAACCCGGAGGGTGTTCGCCTGATTGTTCCGCCCAGCCCTACGGATCCATCTCTTCGACGGTGACCTGCACCTGTGGGCGGAACGTCTGCGGTCAGCCGGCCCGCTCATCCCGGTAGGGCCCTGCCCATGGTCGCGGTGCCGGTGGGGCGCTGGCCGACGCCCTGATCGCTGACGCCCGGGAGGCGGGTATCGAGGTCCTCACCCTGGACGCCCGTGGCGACAACACCAACGCCCTGCGTCTCTACCGGTCGCTGGGCTTCACCGAATACGGCCGTCTGCCCGGCTTCGCCGTCGGTTCCAGGGAGGGGGGGAGCTGGGTGGGCAAGCCGCGTATCCGGTTGCTGGTGCGGGTGGCCTCGGCGGCGAGTCGTGGTCGAAGCCGGTCAGCACGGTCTGCTCGGCGGTGATCTCATCGGTCAAGCCGGTCTACCAGAGTCTTGGGCAAGCCCTCGGAGCACGGCCGAGCGTCCCAGGCGCCCTTGTTCAGCACGTCGAAGCTCCGGAATCATGCGCGGAGAGTGTGCCGACAATCCCAGGGAAGAGGGGCTTGCAAGGATGACGACAGTACCGCGCCAGGACATGGGGAACCGCGTGGCCTCAGTGCTCTCGTCCCAGGTTCTCAATGCCGTGATAGGCATCATCGGCCTCGTCATCCCCGTTGTGGCTTGGGCGATGCAGCAGAGGAATCTGACCAATGTCGTCCTGGCAGCCGAGACCGTTCTTCTGCTGCTCATGATCGCGAACTACATGTGGCTGCGAAGCATGTACATTCAGTTACGCCGCGCGAACGACCGGGATATGGCGGACGCCGCCTACTTCGCCGCGATCCGTGCACGGCTGGAGCGTGACCTGATCGCAGATTTCGGCGAGATCGCCGATGGCCACCTGCAGGTGTACGCGTCCGAGGTGCCGCGCCTGTCGGTGATGCTCTTCACGGTCCTCGTCGAGTCCGGAGTGCAGCCGCAGCGGGTGCTGGCCGCGGATCTGACCACCAACCCGAATCTGCTCACGGTGCGCCGGGAGTACCTCGCGGCGAATCGGCGGTTGATCGAGGCCGGCGGCAGTGTGCAGCGCCTGTTCATCTGCTGGGCGAACGATCTGGCGAGAGCCGAGTTCGGCCGTTCGCTGCTGCAGCTCGTGGATCACCACCGCTCATTGGGTGTGCAATGCGGGCTGGCCGTCCGTGACCGGCTCCGGGCCGATCAGGCGATCGACTTCGTCGTCGTCGCCAAGGCCGCCGTGCTGGTCGAGGAGGAACAAGGCGATGCGGAGTACCTGCGAGGTCGCTCCTCCGTCTACTTCAAGAGCGTCGAGCGCTGGGCCGGCCGGTTCGAGTCGATCTGGGGGCATGGTTCGAGTTCCGCTCCGTCCGCTCTGACCACCTACGAAACCCAGGTGCGACCCATGACCACGGGCCTCGACTGGGACGACGATGCCGTCGGGGCGGTCATCGCGCAGCTCTGAGAGCGGGGGAGCGCAGCGGATCGCGCGGCCGGAACGAGGTCTGTGGACACCGCATAGAATGGCACGATCACGCCGGTCCCGGTCGGGAGGGCCGGTACGACGGACGGAACGCGATGGGTCTCTCGATCGTCAAGACGCACGGCAGCCTCAATGACATCTTCGTCATCGACGGTGCGCCCGGCGACCACTTCGCGGAGGCGGACCTTCCCCGCGCTGTCGAGCTGCTGTGCGATCGGCGTCGGGGTCTCGGCGGCGACGGCGTGTACTTCATCGCCGACAAGGGTGATGGAACCGCGCAGGCGTTCTTCTTCAACCCCGACGGCTCCCCCTCGCTCCTGTGCGGCAACGGCATGCGTGGCGCGGGACGGCTTCTTCTGGACCGTTACCAGGCGGAAGACGTCGTCCTGCGCACCGGCCCGTACTCCTTCACCGTCCATGCCGCCGACACCACCCCGCACGGCGTTCGGCAGGTCTCCGTCGAACTCCCCCCGGTCGACTTCAGCCAGGCCGACTCGATCGTCGCCGCAGCCGAAGGTGCTTTCGTCGACCAGCCGCTGCCCGCCTATCACGCCACCCGGCACGTCTCCGCGCTGGCTGTGCCGAACTCGCATCTGATCACCGTGCTCGACGACGCCTACAACGAGGCCGAGCTCGTGGCGACCGGCACACGCGTGGCCAACAACCCGGATGTCTTCCCGATCGGAGCCAACGTCTCCTTCGTGCGCCCACTCGCCGAGGCAGAGGTGTTCATCCGCACCTTCGAGCGTGGCGCTGGTCTGACTCCGTCGTGCGGCTCGGGTGTCGCCGCCTCGCGTGCGGTGCTCTCGCGCCTGGGAAGAGTGGATCCCGCGCAGCCCGTGGTGGTCCGCAACCCGGGCGGGATCGCCCGGAGCTGGATGCGGACGAGCGGCGAGAAGTGGCAGCCGATCCTGGAGGGCAACGCCACCAAGGTGTACGCGGCAGAGCTCGATCCGGCCGTGCTGCTCGGTTCCGGACCTGTCGAGTACAGCGGCGAGGCCTTCCCTGACGAAGTCAGTGCCTTTGCCGCTCTGAACAGCGACAATCTCAAGGTACTGACGGAATCCGGGATCGAGATGACCATGAAGGGCCCTGCCGCGACGTGAGTCCCGGTGTCCGCTGTGGCCTGACCGTGGCCTCGGTCTGCCGGACGAGGACCCTGGGGGCAACGCGTGGTCATCTGTCTCATCTTCCTGGCGGTGGGTGTGGCGTTACCGCAAGCGGATCGTTGGTGGTTCAGCCCATGCCGTGGCAAGCGCAGGCCGGCAACTCTGCGGGACATCAGAACGCTGCAACGCGAGCGAGCCAACAACATCACGCCGGCACTGCTGCTGCTCGGACACTGGCTGGGACTGGTCGGCTGGTGGCTGGCAGCCGACCAGTTCGGCCCCCTGGGCTGGGCTGCCGCAGCCGTGGCCGGGGCGGTGACATTTCGATACCTCCAGGAGATCAGCCACTTCGCCGTCCACGGAGTCCTGACCCGAAGCGGCCGAGCGGGAGCCGTGCTCTGCGAAGTGGCCGTCCATGTCCCCCTGGGCTTCGTGCCGGTCCCGGTCCGCCGGCAGCGACATGTGCGTGAGCACCACCCCAACGCGACTGTCGCCGGAGCCGACCCCAATCTCCGGGAACTGCACGCCGCAGGTCTGCGTCCCGGAGTCGTGCGGGCGCGCTTCCTCCGGGCTCTCGTCTTCCCGCTGACCCCGGCGGGTGCCGCCGTCACGGTGCGGGGCATCGCCGACAACATCTTCGCCAGTACGCGCCGTTGGTGGCGACTGGCCGGATTAGTAGCTGTCCCCGTGGCAATCGGCGCAGCTCTGGGCTGGCAAGCGGCGCTGTTCGGATGGATGGTGCCGCGCCTGTTCCTGTACCCTCAGCTCGCCTGGATGTCGTTGCTGGTCGAGCACCGTTGGTGGGACGCCGAGCCCGTCGCAGGACCACCCGCTGTGGTGGAGGCGGCGCGATGCATGCGGCTGTATCCGAACAGCCCGGCCGCAGCCCTGCTGGCACGCGGAACATGGCTGCCGTACGGAGATCTCTACCATTACGCGCACTCAGCACACCCCGCCGTGCGCTGGAACTATCTGCCGCTTCTGGAGAAGAACACCCTCGGTACCCCCGAGTACACTCCTGACGCGTTTCTGCTGAGCGAAGGAGCGGTCGTACGTCATCACTTCCGGGCACTGACGCGAACCGGCGGGGCCGGTGGGGCGACATCGGTGAAGGTGCCTGAAGGGCGGTCATATGGCCGGAGCGGACGAGCGCCGTCGGCCGTCCCCCGGTCAGCCGTACGGCCCTGCGCGGACCGCGTCGCGGGAGAGGCCGCGCACGGTGCGGGGAGATCCGGGGAACCTCCCACGTGGAACGAACCTTCACTGCTGCCATAGCGCCGGAACCTGCCCGCCTACCTCGGGTGCCTGCCCCGCAGCTCGCGAACGACTGTCCACCTGGACAGCGCCCGTGTCCCCTGGAGCGGCTACGGAGATCGCGCTGGGTGGTCTCTCTGGCTGAGCGCTCGTGGGGGCCACGGTACGCGGGGCGGGATGGGTCTGGTGTCATGGCGGGGCCGGGCCCCAGGGCGTGGGCGGGGTGCCCCCTCGGGGGCTCCGGTTTGCCGGCCCGGCCGGTCAGCCCAGCTCGGCGACGAACGAGCGCCAGGCGTCGGCGCCGAAGGCGATCACGGGGCCGGCGGGGCGCTTGCTGTCGCGGACCGGGACGAGGTGGGGCACGTTGTGCCCCACCTCGACGCATTCGCCCTGCCCTCCGCTGTAGCTGCTGACGCGCCAAGCTGTTCCCGCGAGGTCGGGCTGCGAGGGGCGGTCGTGAGTCATGGTCTGTGCTCCTTGGCGATGCGACGGATCACGCTGAGAGAATCCGTCGGTGGCAACGCCGAGGTTCGAGCGTCATCGAAAAGGTCGCGGTATCGAGCGACATCGGACTCCCGCTCCATCCAGATGTTGCCGGTTGGAGTCTCTGTCAGTACGAGATCGAGCGCTGACACCCTCGGAAAGCTCAGCAGCAGGTACGGACCGAACATACCTGGGTGCGCTCCGCGAGAGAACGGCAGCACCTGCACGGTGATGTTGGGCTGCTCGGCCAGTTCGGCCAAGTGCTCAAGCTGGTCGCTCATGACTGCCGGCCCTCCGACCTGCTGGTGGAGAACACCCTCCGCGAGCACCGCCCAGAACTCCAAGGGGCTGTCGCCCGCCAGACGTTCCTGTCGGGCCAGTCGCACCTGGACGAACTGATCGATCTCCTCCGCAGTCTGCCAGGCGCGGGAAGCGACGGTCACCGCCCTTCCGTACTCCGGCGTCTGGAGGAGGCCCGGGACCAGCTGGACCTGGAACGTTTTGATGCCGTCACAGATCGTCTCCATCTCGATGTAGTCGCGATAGGTGTCACCGAGCACAGACCCGTACTGATGCCACCAGCCCTCACGGCGCCGACGGTTCGCTGTGCGTGCCAGCGATGCGAGGCGGTCACGAGCCTCCTGGTCCGACACGTCGTACGCGTGTATCAGCGCGACCAGATCGGGTGTGCGGACCGGGACATGCCCGTTCTCGATCCGGCTGATCTTGCCCTTGGTGCAGTCGAGAACCTCGGCCGCCTGGGTTGTGGAGAGCCCGGCGCTCTCACGGAATCGTCGGAGTTCGTCGCCGAGTTGGCGGCCCAGGACGGTCGATGGTTTCACGGATGTCATGCGTCACTCCCTACCAGCCACGGGGGGCCGTCGTGTTCAGGATGCACGAACGAGTGAAATGAGCACCGAAGAACCATTCAACGTTGCGCGAGTACGAAGTGTACGGGCACTCTGAGGGCAGTGAGCCGCCCAACATTTAGTGCGCGGTGGCCAGTTGCTTCAGCACCGTCGATCTTCAGGGAGCGCCATGGCAGACCATTCCGACCTCCGCGAAGCCGGCTTCAGGCTCTCCCGCTGCCGTAGCAGCGTTCCCAGGGCGAGAGCCGCCCTCCGCGCCAGGCTGGGAGAATGGCGGTCCGATCAATCGGTCGCTGAAGACGGGGAGTTGGTGCTCTCCGAGCTGGTCACCAATGCGGTACGGGTGCCCGTCCCCGGCGACCGGATGGTGGGCGTACGCATCGAGTGCCGGGGGAGGGGCGAGTTCCTGCGGCTGGAGGTCAGCGACGCGGGAGCGGGATGGCCGGAGGTGCAAGGGCCGGACGAGCTGGACGACAAGGGGCGCGGGCTCCTGCTCGTGGAGGCCCTGGCCCACCGCTGGGGCGTGGACGAGCGCCGGGCCGGGATCGGCAAGACGGTCTGGGCGGAACTGCTGGCGCCCTGGGCCGTTCCCGGGCCCGCCGAGACGCGGATCGCGGCGGTGTCCGTCAGGCCGGGCCAGTGCGTACGCGTGTGGGGCGCCTGGCACACGGTCCGCGCGGTCCGGAGCGAACGGTACGCATCGGGAGGGCCGGCGGTCGTCCTCGTACTCGACGACGGAGGTCCGGCGCTGCGTCTGCACGCGGCCGAGCAGCTGACCGTACGCACGGCGGCCCCGGCAGGTCGGGTGGGAGCGACATGAGGGCGCTGTGGCGAAGGCTGATGCGGCGTCAGGAGCGCGACCGCGCACCGCGATTCACCGGCACGCTGATGCGGGTGCTCGGTGGCGGCGGGCTGGTCGTGATCGGGGAGGCGGGCCGGCCGGTGGAGCGGGTGCTGCCGCCGCGCCCGCAGGTGCGGCGGCCGGGCCGGGGCTCACTCCGGGGGCGTGTCCGTATCCCGGCCGGTTTCGACCACGCGCACGCCTCGGTCGCTGACGCGCTGGGGATGCGCTGATGCGGCTGCTGCTCGACACGTCCGTGGTGATGTGGTGGATCGCCGACTCGCCGCAGCTGTCGGCCCCGGTCAAGGAACTCCTGGAGACCGAACCCGCCGTGTACGTCAGCGCGGTATCCCCCTGGGAGATCACCGTCAGGCAGTTCCTCGGCGGCTTCGAAGGCCCGGGGGACCTGGCCGAGCAGGTGCGGGACCTCCGGTTCGGGACTCTGCCCGTCACGGCCGCGCACGGTGTGCGGGCAGGCCGGCTGCCGATGGTGCACACCGACCCCTTCGACCGGCTGCTGATCGCGCAGGCGCAGGCCGAGGGGCTGGCGCTGGTCACCCGGAACCGTTGGATGACGCAGTACGACGTGCGGACCGTGCCGGTCTGACCCGCATGACCGCCGTGCGGCGCCCGCCCGGCCACTGCTCGGAGGCACCGGGGCCGGGCGGCGCCGCGGCGGGTGGGCGGCGCCCGGCCGGAACGGTGGCCTCCGGCCGTCGGGTCCTACTCGGATACCGACTTCACGACGCCTGCGGGGTCGGCGTTCCACCAGAGGATCATCCGGTACGTGTGGCCGGTCAGGATGTTGTACGGGAAGGTGTCGCAGCCGGCGTCGCCGCCGTCGTCCTCGTGGCCCCTCTCGACCCACTTCCCGCCGGTGTACTCCTCAAGGATGCCCCTCATGCCGTATCCGTCGGCGAGGGTGTCGCAGATCTTGAAGGTGTCGCCGTCGTCTATGTGCTGCATGTATCCGCGAGCGGCGTCGTCCGGGATGCTCCACCAGAGATAGGAGTCCGCGGCGCTGGCGGTACCGGACATACCCAGCACCAGGGTGGCCGCCCCGGCTCCCGCCAGCAGTGTGCGGGTGAACGTCTTCTTGAACATTTCCAGCCTTTCGGACCTGATGAGGCGGGATGGGCGCAGGTGTATTCCTGCTCCCTGCCGCCAGTACCTTTCGGGCAGCCGGACAGCTTCACCACGGGATGCCGAGAAAGGGAGTCGAGAAATGGAATATCTTCCGAATCGGCGCAATATCCATGCATGCATGCATGCATGCATGCGATCACGCCATCGCGGACTCAATCATCGGGTCGATCGAAAGTAAAGGGGTCCAGGTGAAGTGGTGCTATTACGTCAGAGATGGTCCGGATGCCAGATCGGTGCATGAGGCAGGAATAAGTTGTTCCGGATAACCGAATGGGCTGCGAGGTCCTTGGTAACCCTTGCGGTGGGGCGTCTCTGGGCCCCGGGACCGGTTGGACCAGGTGTGCAGCCCCTGCTGGCATCCCCTTTCGGGCACCTGAACGGCTGCGCAATTGTGTGCTGCGGGCGCCATGGAGGAGAAAGGGGAGGGCGGGGCCGTCTCGGAATGTGCGGAATGAGTGCGTGTGGATTGATTTACTCGCGAGACATCACGGACTCGTCGGCCCGGCCGGTCGCAAGTGAAGAGGTTCGGATGAAGTGACGCTGTTGCGCCAGGTTTTCCCGGGATGTCGGGCCAGGCAAGAACGGGAACAGTTCATTCCGTAGGGCTCGTAACAGGATCTGGCCGATGTGCCCTGCTCGGGTGTGGCCGATGTGCTGATTCGGCCGTTCGCGCAGCGGGATAATGCGGCCTTGGATCGTGTGCGACGCCTTGTGGCTCTCGCCGGCCCGCCCGGCCGACCGGGCCCCGGGAGTGGGGCCCGCTCAGCGGTCCGCCTCGTCGTCACGCCAGTGCTGGGGCTTGTTGAGCTCGTCGCAGCAGCGGACCTTCCCCCGGCCGATCCCGAACCCCCGGTCGCTGACAGGCTGGACCATCCAGCAGTCGGCAACGTCGTCCGGAAGGGGATACGGAGCCGGATAGCCCTGCGCACCGGCATCGGGGCGGAAGCCGTGCCTCGGGTAGTACTCCTTGTGTCCGAGGACGAAGACCAGGTGCGAACCCCGCTCCTTCAGCTCCCGGATTCCTGCGGCGATCAACTGCCCGCCCACACCCCGGCGCTGGTACTCCGGCGTGACGGCCAACGGCGCCAGGACATGGGTCATCGGCTGGTCGTCGAGTCCGTCGAGACGCGCCCGCGTGAACAGGATGTGCCCGACCGGCTCCTCCCCGTCGAAGGCCAGAAGGGACACCACCGGGGAAGCGGTCGGGTCGGCCAGGAGGTCTGCCACCAGCCTGGCCTCCTTGTCGTAGCCGAAGGAGCGGGTCTCCACGTCCATGATGGTTTCGAAATCCCCGGACGTGCTCTCGCGAATCCGGAACACAGGTCTCGTCATGCCCGCAGTTAACCAGCACTCCTTACCGGCTCCGGCACGGCCACCGCCTCCACATGCCGCGCCGTGGGGAACCGGGAGGACCGGACGGATGTCACGCGTGCGCGGGTCGCGGCGGCGCGCCCCCGGCCGCTGACCGCCCGGCCGCCGGCCGCGTAACCTCCGGAGGGCATGAAAAAGACCTCCTGCTCAGTGTCTCCACTGGTCAGAAGGTCTTTTCGGCACTTCCTGTGAAGTGCCCCCGGCAGGATTCGAACCTGCGCACCCGGCTCCGGAGGCCGATGCTCTATCCCCTGAGCTACGGGGGCGTGTCGCTGTGTTGCTCTGCGACGGGTGAAACACTACCAGCTTCCACCGGGTGCCCGTGAACAGGTATTTCCGCGCCTCGCCGGGGTGGCGACAGCCCCGCCCCGAGCCCCGCACGCACTTCCGGCCACCCCTCGTGCCACCCGTCCGGGGACGGAAGTGGGCAAAACCCGGACGCAGCTCCTCCGCCCCGCCTACTCTCAAAGGGTGTCTGGCGCGTGCGGCCGCGTGCTTGTTGTCGACGACAACAAGGTCATCCGGCATTTGATCAGGGTCAATCTCGAGCTGGAGGGCTTCGAGGTCGTGACCGCGGCCGATGGTGTCGAGTGTCTGGATCTGGTGCATCGGGTCAGCCCCGACGTGATCACACTCGATGTCGTGATGCCCCGGCTGGACGGTCTGCAGACGGCCACCAGACTGCGTGCCGATCCGCGCACCCGGCATCTGCCCGTGGCGATCATCAGCGCCTGCACGCCGTACGAGGTGGACAACGGTGTCGCGGCAGGCGTCGACGCCTTTCTCGCCAAGCCCTTCGAGCCGAGCGAGCTGGTGCGAGTCGTACGGCAGTTGATGGAACGCGGCCGGCCGCCGGTGCTCGACGGCAGGCAGGGGGCCGGGCGGGCGGAGAGTGCCACCGGCTGACCGGATGGCGAAACACGGTCGCGAAAGGCCCCCCTTCCTCCCCTACGCTTGTCCCGTGACCCCCGCCGATCTCTCCGCGACCGTGCTGCACGCCGTGCGCCGCGCCGTGGACGAGCACGTCCTGCGCGCGCCCGTGCCCGCGCGCGTGCGGGTGGAGCGGACGCGGCCCGGCGGACGCGGCGACTACGCCAGCGCCGTCGCCCTCCAGCTGGCCGGACCCGCCGCGCTGACCGCGCGGGAAGTGGCCGAGATCTTGCGGGCGCGGATGGCCGGTGCGCCCGGAATCGGACGGGTCGAGATCACCGGGCCCGGATTCCTGAACTTCACGCTCGACGCCACCGCCGACGCGCACGGCGCACTTGTGGGCCAGGTACGGGAGCAAGGGCCGCGCTACGGGCACGGGGACGCCCTCGCCGGGACACCGCTGCAATTCGGCCACCCCCGTGAGGTCCGGGCCGCCGTCACCGCCGACGCGGTGGGCAGGCTGGCGCGCTCGCAGGGTGCGCCCGTCCGCATCAGCTGCGACGCGGTACCCGACCCGGACTGGGCGCTGCTGGGCGTACCGTCCGATGTACAAGGGCCGGCCGGTGTACAAGGGCCGACCGGTGTCCAAGGGCTGTCCGGTGCACCGGGGCCGGCCGGCACGCCCTCGACGGAGATACGCCCCGTCCCCGCAGGTGCCACAGTCGGCGAACTGCTCGACCGGCTCGGGCCCGACGCCACCCGCTGGGGGCTGCTGCGGCCCGCCGGCCACGACCGTGCCCCCCTCGGCGCCGATCTCCTCGTCCAGGGCGAGGGCAACGCGCTCTTCCTGGTCCGCCACGCCCACGCCCGCGTCCACGCACTGACCCGCGGTGCCGCGCTCCTCGGCTTCACCGGCGCCCCCGGTCCGGACACCGAGGGCCCCGAGGCGCTCGCGCTCCTCGCACTCCTCGCCGACCACCCCGCCGTGCTCGCCGCCGCCGCGCGCCACCGCGCCCCCGACCGGCTCGCCCGGCACCTCGAAGCGGTCGCGCACGCCTTCCTCGACTTCCACGACGCCGCCTCACCCCTTCCTGTCGGGGACGAGAAACCCTCGGCCGCCCACCGCTCCCGGCTGGCCCTCGCCGAGGCCGCCGGGACGGTGCTGGCCGGTGGCCTGTCCCTGCTCGGCATCAGCGCACCCACGTACCTCTGAGAGACCCGAGAGAGCAGAGCAACACGATGAGCCGATCCGCACACCCCGCCGGGCCCCGTCACGCCGACGTCATGACGGAGGGCCACTACTCCGCCCCCGCCGAGGACCTCAACGTTCTCGACGAGAAGGTCTGGGCCCGCACCGTCACCCGTGACGAGCACGGTGCCCTGACCGTCGGCGGGATCGGAGTCGCCCGGCTGGCCGAGGAGTTCGGCACCCCGGCCTACTTCCTCGACGAGTCCGACTTCCGGGCCCGCTGCCGTGCCTGGTCCGAGGCGTTCGGCCCCGGCGCCGACGTCTTCTACGCCGGCAAGGCCTTCCTCTCCCGCGCGGTCGTGCGCTGGCTGAAGGAGGAAGGGCTCAACCTGGACGTCTGCTCCGGCGGCGAACTGACCACCGCCCTGGACGCCGGGATGCCCGCCGAGCGCATCGCCTTCCACGGCAACAACAAGACCGTCGACGAGATCGAGCGGGCCGTCTCGGCGGGTGTCGGCCGCATCGTGCTCGACTCCTTCCCGGAGATCGTCCGCGTCGCCCACGTCGCGCAGCGGCTCGGCAAGCGCCAGCCCGTACAGATTCGGGTGACCGTCGGCGTCGAAGCGCACACCCACGAGTTCATCGCCACCGCGCACGAGGACCAGAAGTTCGGCATCGCGCTGGCCGACGGGCAGGCCGCCGAGGCCGTCCGCCGGGCGCTCACCCTCGACGGGCTCGAACTCATCGGCATCCACTCCCACATCGGCTCGCAGATCTTCGACATGGCCGGCTTCGAGGTCTCCGCCCGGCGCGTGGTGCAGCTGCTGGCCGAGGTGCGCGACGAGCACGGCGTCGAACTGCCCGAGATCGACCTCGGCGGCGGCCTCGGCATCGCGTACACCTCCGAGGACGACCCGCGCGAACCCCACGAGATCGCAAAGGCGCTCGGCGACATCGTGACCCGTGAGTGCGAGGCCAACGGTCTCGCCACCCCCCGGATCTCCGTCGAGCCCGGCCGCGCCATCGTCGGACCCACGGCCTTCACGCTGTACGAGGTCGGCACCATCAAGCCCCTTGAGGGGCTGCGTACGTACGTCAGCGTCGACGGCGGCATGTCGGACAACATCCGCACCGCGCTGTACGACGCCGAGTACAGCGTCGCGCTCGTCTCGCGCACCTCCGACGCCGACCCCATGCTCGTCCGCGTCGTCGGCAAGCACTGCGAGAGCGGCGACATCGTGGTCAAGGACGCGTTCCTGCCGTCCGACCTGGCCCCCGGCGACCTGATCGCCGTGCCGGCCACCGGCGCCTACTGCCGCTCCATGGCGAGCAACTACAACCACGCGCTGCGCCCGCCCGTCGTCGCCGTGCGCGACGGTCGGGCCCGCGTCATCGTCCGGCGTGAAACGGAGGAAGATCTTCTGCGTCTCGACGTCGGCTGACGCTTTATTCCCGGGCGACGCCCGGGAACCTGCCAAACATCTCAGGATCCGGACGGGTGGCGGAAACCCCCGTCCGGTGAGTGAGACTGGTTCACACATCAGATGTAAAGGAAACGAGGTCGGATGATGCGTACGCGTCCGCTGAAGGTGGCGCTGCTGGGCTGTGGAGTGGTCGGCTCAGAGGTGGCGCGCATCATGACGACGCACGCCGACGACCTCGCCGCGCGCATCGGCGCACCGGTGGAGCTCGCCGGTGTCGCCGTGCGCCGGCCCTCCAAGGTGCGCGAGGGCATCGACCCCGCACTGATCACCACCGACGCGACCGCCCTCGTCAAACGGGGCGACATCGACGTCGTGATCGAGGTCATCGGGGGCATCGAGCCCGCCCGCACGCTCATCACCACCGCCTTCGAGCACGGCGCGAGCGTCGTCTCCGCCAACAAGGCGCTGCTCGCCGAGGACGGCGCGGCCCTGCACGCCACCGCCGAGCAGCACGGCCGGGACCTCTACTACGAGGCCGCCGTGGCCGGTGCCATCCCGCTCGTCCGGCCGCTGCGCGAGTCCCTGGCCGGTGACAAGGTCAACCGGGTCCTCGGCATCGTCAACGGCACCACGAACTTCATCCTCGACAAGATGGACACCAGCGGCGCCGGATACTCCGAGGCGCTCGACGAGGCCACCGCCCTCGGATACGCCGAGGCCGACCCCACCGCCGACGTCGAGGGCTTCGACGCCGCCGCGAAGGCCGCGATCCTCGCCGGGATCGCCTTCCACACCCGGGTGCGGATCGGCGACGTGCACCGCGAGGGCATCACCGAGGTCACCGCCGCCGACATCGCCTCGGCCCGCCGCATGGGCTGCACCGTCAAACTCCTCGCCATCTGCGAGCGCGCCGCCGACGGGCAGTCCGTCACCGCCCGCGTGCACCCCGCGATGATCCCGCTCACCCACCCGCTCGCCTCCGTCCGCGAGGCGTACAACGCGGTGTTCATCGAGGCCGAGGCCGCCGGGCAGCTGATGTTCTACGGCCCCGGCGCAGGTGGCGCACCGACCGCCTCCGCGGTCCTCGGCGACCTCGTCGCGGTCTGCCGCAACAAGCTCAACGAGGCCCCCGGGCCCGGGGAGTCCGCGTACACGCGTCTGC
This sequence comes from Streptomyces sp. NPDC026062, assembly GCF_055568375.1. Lineage (NCBI taxonomy): Bacteria > Bacillati > Actinomycetota > Actinomycetes > Kitasatosporales > Streptomycetaceae > Streptomyces > Streptomyces sp. NPDC026062. Next base: position 141,495 of record NZ_JBVHOQ010000010.1, on the reverse strand, counting down.
CGGTGAGCCCCATGGGCGACGTCGTCACGCGGTACCACATCAGTCTCGACGTGGCCGACAAGCCGGGCGTGCTCGCCCAGGTGGCGACGGTCTTCGCCGAGCAGGGCGTATCGATCGACACGGTCCGCCAGCAGAGCCGGAATTCGAGCAGCGGCGACGAAGCCGGCCTCGAACCGGGCGGCGGCGAGGCCTCCCTCGTCGTCGTCACCCACCGCGCGCCCGACGCCGCCCTCTCCGGGACCGTCGAGGCGCTGCGCAAGCTCGACACCGTGCGCGGTGTCGCCAGCATCATGCGTGTTGAAGGGGAGTAAGGACCCATGACCACCAAGGGCACCCACCAGTGGCGCGGCATCATCGAGGAGTACCGGGACCGCCTTCCGGTCACGAGCACGACACCCGTCGTCACGCTCCGTGAGGGCGGCACGCCGCTCGTTCCCGCTCAGGTCCTCTCCGAGCGCACGGGCTGCGAGGTGCACCTCAAGGTCGAGGGCGCCAACCCGACCGGTTCCTTCAAGGACCGGGGCATGACCATGGCCATCACCCGGGCCAAGGAGGAGGGCGCGCAGGCCGTCATCTGCGCCTCCACCGGCAACACCTCTGCCTCCGCCGCCGCGTACGCGGTCCGCGCGGGCATGGTCTGCGCCGTCCTCGTACCGCAGGGCAAGATCGCGCTCGGCAAGATGGGCCAGGCCCTCGTGCACGGCGCCAAGATCCTCCAGGTCGACGGAAACTTCGACGACTGCCTGACGCTGGCCCGTTCACTTTCGGACAACTATCCCGTCGCGCTGGTCAATTCGGTCAACCCGGTGCGTATCGAGGGCCAGAAGACCGCCGCCTTCGAGATCGTCGACGCGCTCGGCGACGCCCCGGACATCCACGTCCTGCCGGTCGGCAACGCGGGCAACATCACCGCGTACTGGAAGGGGTACACGGAGTACGCCGGGGACGGCGTGTCCACGCACAAGCCGCGGATGTGGGGCTTCCAGGCCTCCGGTTCCGCGCCCATCGTGCGCGGCGAGATCGTCAAGGACCCGTCGACCATCGCCACCGCCATCCGGATCGGCAACCCGGCCTCCTGGCAGTACGCGCTGGCCGCACGGGACGAGTCGGGCGGCTTCATTGACGAGGTGACGGACCGCCAGATCCTGTCGGCCTACCGCCTGTTGGCCTCGCAGGAGGGCGTCTTCGTGGAGCCGGCGTCGGCCGCTTCCGTCGCCGGTCTGCTCAAGGCCGCCGAGGAGGGCAAGGTCGACCCCGGCCAGAAGATCGTCTGCACGGTCACCGGCAACGGCCTCAAGGACCCGGACTGGGCCGTCGCCGGCGCCCCCCAGCCGGTCACCGTCCCGGTCGACGCGGCCGCCGCCGCCGAGAAGCTGGGCCTCGCGTAGCGACACCCGCCGCGGTGCGGCCGCGCCCCGGCGCCGGACCACCGGCCCCGGGTGCGGCCGCGGCGGCGGCGGCCCGGTGCGACGCTTCGTCAGAAAGCCAGCGCAAACGCCCCTTTTCGGGGCGGAGAGCGCATCGGAGACGGGCGACACGCATCGTGCGCCTCCTGTGCGCCCTATGTCGCGACAGAACCTTCCTTCGATAAGGTGTACCCAACGCGCCCCGCCGCATAAGCCGGGGTGCCCGGGCCGTTGCGGCCGTCGGTTCATTTACGGGTCAGGCCACACCCGCCGCCGCATTCGCTCCGAAGAATCCCCACAGAACCGCATAACCCGAGAATCCCCGCAGAACCCGAAGAGCCGTACAGAGCAGAACCGAAGAGCCGCGAAGAGTCCTGAAATGGCCCGCAGCTCCTCGCATTTCCCCGCCGCCTCACAAGGAGAGTCGTCAGAGCGATGGCCGGTCCCGCCTTCCGAGCCGCCGCCGTCCGGGTGCGCGTCCCCGCGACCAGCGCCAACCTGGGCCCGGGTTTCGACGCCCTCGGCCTGTCGCTGGGCCTTTACGACGACGTGGTCGTCCGGGTCGCCGACTCCGGGCTGCACATCGACATCGCGGGTGAGGGCGCCGACACGCTGCCCCGCGACGAGAAGCACCTGCTCGTACGCTCCCTGCGCACGGCCTTCGACCTGCTCGGCGGACAGCCCCGCGGGCTGGAGATCGTCTGTGCCAACCGCATCCCGCACGGCCGGGGCCTCGGCTCCTCGTCCGCCGCCATCTGCGCCGGAATCGTCGCCGCCCGAGCCGTGACGACCGGCGGTGACGCCCGCCTCGACGACGCGGCCCTGCTGGAACTCGCCACCGAGATCGAGGGACATCCGGACAACGTCGCGGCCTGTCTGCTGGGTGGCTTCACGCTCGCGTGGATGGATGGGGGATCGGCGCGCGCCATCAGGATGGATCCCGCTGATTCCATCGTTCCGGTGGTTTTCGTTCCCGGCAAGCCGGTGCTCACCGAGACCGCCCGCGGACTGCTTCCCCGGACCGTCCCGCACGTCGACGCCGCCTTCAACGCCGGCCGTGCCGCGCTGCTCGTCGAGGCCCTGACCAGGCGCCCCGAGCTGCTGCTGACGGCCACCGAGGACCGGCTCCACCAGGAGTACCGCGCACCGGCGATGCCCGAGAGCGTGGAACTCGTCAACCGGCTGCGGGCCGACGGTGTGCCCGCGGTGATCTCCGGTGCCGGGCCGACCGTACTGGCACTGGCGGAGGACGGTGCGGCCGACAAGGTCGCACGGCTGGCGGGCGAGGGATGGGCGGCCAACCGGCTCGCTCTCGACGCCCAGGGCGCGAGCGTGCTTCCGCTCGCTCCTTAGCCGAGAAGTGATTGCCGGTGAGTGAGAGGGGGAATGTTTGTTGGAGCCGGTAGTGTTAACCTCAAGTCTGCAATCGACGTCTATGTGGCGCGTTGCTTCGTGTCCCTTTCCGGGACCACCTTTTCTTCCGGGAGCCTCCCCAACTGCCTGAGCAGTTTCGAGCACGCTCCGGAACCGGCACGACACCCCTCGCTGGTCCAGGAGTGGGCCGAGCAGGGGGATGCTCGCGCCGGACCCATGCACACATTCATTTCTCCGCCGTACCTACCCGGCGGACCACCGCCCCGGCACGGTCCGCACCGAAGACCGCAGTCGGACAGCACAACCGGTCGCCGAGCCAGAAGGCCGACGTCCGCTCCAGGGAAGGACCCTTCGTGAGCGACACCACCGATCTGATGGGCGTGACTGCCGACAAGAACGTCGACAGCGCCGCGCCTGCCGAAGGTGCTGCCACTGGCACCACCGCACGGCGCCGCCGCTCCGGCACCGGCCTTGACGGCATGGTCCTGGCCGAGCTGCAGCAGGTCGCGTCCGGCCTCGGTATCAAGGGCACTGCGCGGATGCGCAAGAGCCAGCTGATCGAGGTCATCAAGGAGACCCAGGCCGGCGGCTCCTCCGCGCCCAAGGCCAAGGCCGCCTCGGCCCCCGCCGCGGAGGCGGAGGCCAAGCCGAAGCGCCGGGCCACCTCCAAGGCGCGCACCGGCGCCGGGGACGAGACCCCGGCCGCCGCGCCCGCCGAGAAGGCCGCGGCCCAGCAGCAGATCGACATCCCCGGCCAGCCGGCCAGCGACGACCAGCCCACGGGCGAGCGTCGCCGGCGCCGTGCGACCGCGCAGGCGGGCAGCCCGGACAGCAAGCCGGACACCAAGACGCAGGCCAAGGAACGCACGCAGGACGAGCCGAAGCACGAGGCTCCTGCCGAGGACCGTTCGGAGTCCAAGGCCGAAGCCGCCGCGGACAACGCCGAGGGCCGTCGGGGCGACCGCCAGGACCGGGGCCAGCGCGGCGACCGGGGTGAGCGCCGTGAGCGTCAGCGCGACCGTCGCGGCAAGGGCGACGAGCAGGGCGGTGGCCAGGGCGGCCAGCGTCAGCGTCAGGGCGGCGGCGGCCAGGGCGGCCAGGGGCAGAACCAGGGCCAGCAGGGCGGCGGACCGCAGGACGACTTCGACGACGAGGGCGGCCGTCGTGGCCGCCGGGGCCGCTACCGCGACCGCCGCGGCCGTCGTGGCCGCGACGACTTCGCGAGCGACGCGCCGCCGGTCACCGACGACGACGTCCTCATCCCCGTCGCGGGCATCCTGGACATCCTCGACAACTACGCGTTCATCCGGACCTCCGGCTACCTGCCGGGCCCGAACGACGTGTATGTCTCGCTCGCCCAGGTCCGCAAGAACGGCCTGCGCAAGGGCGACCACGTCACCGGCGCCGTGCGCCAGCCCAAGGACGGCGAGCGCCGAGAGAAGTTCAACGCGCTCGTCCGTCTCGACTCGGTCAACGGCATGGCGCCCGAAACCGGCCGCGGCCGACCGGAGTTCCAGAAGCTGACGCCGCTCTACCCGCAGGACCGGCTCCGTCTGGAGACCGACTCCAACGTCCTGACGACGCGGATCATCGACCTGGTCGCCCCCATCGGCAAGGGCCAGCGAGGCCTGATCGTGGCCCCGCCGAAGACCGGTAAGACCATGATCCTCCAGGCGATCGCCAACGCGATCACGGTCAACAGCCCCGAGTGCCACCTGATGGTCGTCCTGGTCGACGAGCGTCCGGAAGAGGTCACCGACATGCAGCGGTCGGTGAAGGGCGAGGTCATCTCCTCGACCTTCGACCGTCCCGCCGAGGACCACACCACCGTCGCCGAGCTGGCCATCGAGCGCGCCAAGCGTCTCGTCGAGCTGGGTCACGACGTGGTCGTCCTGCTGGACTCGATCACCCGTCTGGGACGCGCGTACAACCTCGCGGCCCCGGCCTCCGGACGCATCCTGTCCGGTGGTGTCGACTCGACCGCGCTCTACCCGCCGAAGCGCTTCTTCGGTGCGGCGCGCAACATCGAGGACGGCGGTTCGCTGACCATCCTGGCCACCGCGCTCGTCGAGACCGGCTCGCGCATGGACGAGGTGATCTTCGAGGAGTTCAAGGGCACCGGCAACATGGAGCTCAAGCTCGACCGCAAGCTCTCCGACAAGCGCATCTTCCCGGCGGTGGACGTCGACGCGTCCAGCACCCGCAAGGAAGAAATCCTGCTCGGCAGCGACGAGTTGGCGATCACCTGGAAGCTGCGCCGGGTGCTCCACGCCCTCGACCAGCAGCAGGCGATCGAGCTCCTCCTGGACCGGATGAAGAAGACCCAGTCCAACGCGGAGTTCCTGCTCCAGATCCAGAAGACGACGCCGGCCCCGGGCAACAACGACTAGGCCGCGCCCCTTTTGGCAGTAACACAGGGCCGCCCCCGGCACTTCGGTGCCGGGGGCGGCCCTGCGCCGTTGCCCGGCCGCCGTGCTCCTTCGCGCCCCCCGAGACCTTCGCCACACGGCCTCCGGCCGGGGCAGGGGCGCGGCATTGCCTGTAGTGGGCAAGAAACCGCAGGTGAGCGCCGGATCACCGGTTGTTCCCGCCCTCCACGGACCGCCACCGGGCCCACCCGGAGGCCACAGGACCCTGTGCAACCCTTCTTGTCGCCGCCGCGTCGTGACCAGGAGCGACACCGTGAGTGCCGCCATGGGCGACAAAGCGGCATACAGACCCGCACACCGTTGCAGGGGGTAGCCGGGACGGGCCGAGGAGCACGAGGAGACGGATGAGTGACCGGAGCGGGAGCAGTAGCCGAATACGGGCCACCGGCAAGCGCCGGAGGAAGCCGTCCCGCCGCCGCAGGGTGACCGTCGTGGCCGCGTGGAGCCTGGCCGGTCTCGTCGTCCTCGGCGGATCGGGGCTCGGCTACGCGTACTTCCACCTCAACGGCAATCTCAAGGCCGTCGACATCAACAACGCGCTGGGCAAGGACCGCCCCGAGAACGTCGACAACGGCTCCGAGGACATCCTCGTGCTCGGCTCCGACTCACGTTCCGGTGCGAACGCCCAGTACGGCGAGGACCAGGGCGGCGCCCGCTCGGACACCGCGATGGTCGTGCACGTCAACAAGGGCCACAGGACGGCGAGCGTCGTCTCCATCCCGCGCGACACCCTCGTCACCCGCCCCGAATGCACCGGTGACGAGAGCGGACAGCCCGTCGTGGGGCAGGAGCGCGCGATGTTCAACACGGCGTACGAGGTCGGCGGACCGGCCTGCGCGGTCAAGACCGTCGAGTCGATGTCCGGGATCCGCATGGACCACTACATCGAGGTCGACTTCACCGGGTTCAAGAAACTGGTCGACAAGCTCGGCGGGGTCGAGATCACCACCACGCAGGCGATCAACGACTCCAAGAGCCATCTGAACCTCGGACCCGGCACCCACACCCTGAACGGCGAGCAGTCCCTCGGCCTCGTCCGTACCCGCAAGAGCGTCGGCGACGGCAGCGACCTCGGCCGCATCCAGCTCCAGCAGGCCTTCATCAAGGCGCTGATGAAGCAGGCCGGGAGCGTGGGCGTCCTCGACGGCACCAAGCTGTACGGCATCGCGGACACCGCGACCAAGGCCATCACCACCGACTCCGACCTCGGCTCGGTCACCGCACTCGCGAGCTTCGCGAGCGGACTCAAGGGGCTCGGCTCGGACGACGTCCACATGGTGACCCTGCCCGTCGAGTACGACCCGGCCGACCCGAACCGCGTGATCCCGCAGGAGGAGGCCGGCCGCCAGGTGTGGACGGCGCTCCTCCACGACCGGCTGATCCCCGCCTCCGCCACCGAGAAGTCGGCGGGCGACAAGGGCGACGCCGGGCAGATCGTGCGGTGAAGGACTTTCCGCGGCCGTGATCCGGGCCGCCGGGAATAGTGGGGGGCCGACCCCCGTTTTGGGAGATACGGCCGGTCCTGGCAGACTGGTACGTCGGCCCCGGTTCACGGACGCGCAATCCGCGCGTACGACCCGGCGCCCTCCCGAACCTAGGAGAAACCCTTGAAGCGCGACATTCACCCCGAGTACGTCGAGACGCAGGTCAGCTGCACCTGTGGCGCGTCGTTCACCACCCGGTCCACCCTGGACAGCGGCACCATCCGTGCCGACGTCTGCTCCGAGTGCCACCCGTTCTACACGGGCAAGCAGAAGATCCTCGACACCGGTGGCCGCGTGGCCCGCTTCGAGGCCCGCTTCGGCAAGGCCGCCGGCTCCGCCAGCAAGTAGCGAGCCACTGCGCCGGTCCTTGGCGCCCTCTTCCGGGGGCGCCGGGACCGGCGTTTTTTTCCGGCCGGGACGACGGCAACCCCGTATCCCGCCCGGCAGGCATCCGCCGGCCGGCAGGCATGAATGAGCGTAGAAACCAGGAGCCCGAAGATGTTCGAGGCGGTCGAGGAACTGATCGGCGAGCAGTCCGATCTAGAGAAGAAGCTCGCGGACCCGTCGGTCCACGCCGACCAGGCCAACGCGCGCAAGCTCAACAAGCGCTACGCCGAGCTGACCCCGATCGTCGCCACGTACCGCTCCTGGAAGCAGACCGGCGACGACATCGAGACCGCCCGCGAGCTCGCCGCCGACGACCCCGACTTCGCCGCCGAGGTCAAGGACCTGGAGAAGGAGCGCGAGGAGCTCACCGAGAAGCTCCGCCTCCTGCTCGTGCCCCGTGACCCCAGTGACGACAAGGACGTGCTCCTGGAGATCAAGGCGGGCGCGGGCGGCGACGAGTCCGCCCTGTTCGCCGGCGATCTGCTCCGCATGTACCTCCGCTACGCCGAGCGCGTCGGCTGGAAGACCGAGATCATCGACTCCACCGAGTCCGAGCTCGGCGGCTACAAGGACGTCCAGGTCGCCGTGAAGACCAAGGGCGGCAACGGGGCCACCGAGCCCGGCCAGGGTGTCTGGGCCCGGATGAAGTACGAGGGCGGCGTGCACCGTGTGCAGCGCGTGCCCTCCACCGAGTCCCAGGGCCGCATCCACACCTCGGCCGCCGGTGTGCTCGTCACGCCCGAGGCCGAGGAGGTCGACGTCGAGATCCACGCCAACGATCTCCGTATCGACGTCTACCGCTCCTCCGGCCCCGGCGGCCAGTCCGTCAACACCACCGACTCCGCGGTCCGCATCACGCATCTGCCCACCGGTGTCGTCGCCTCCTGCCAGAACGAGAAGAGCCAGCTCCAGAACAAGGAGCAGGCCATGCGTATCCTGCGGTCGAGGCTTCTCGCCGCGGCCCAGGAAGCCGCCGAGCAGGAAGCGTCCGACGTACGCCGCAGCCAGGTGCGAACGGTTGACCGATCCGAGAAGATCCGTACGTACAACTTCCCGGAAAACCGGATCTCGGACCACCGCGTCGGCTTCAAGGCGTACAACTTGGACCAGGTGCTCGACGGGGATCTGGACGCTGTCATCCAGGCCTGCGTCGACGCCGACTCCGCGGCCAAGCTCGCTGCCGCGTAGGCCCGATCCCCACCGCCCCGCCCCGCTCGTAACCCGTACGGAGAACCGCGATGAACCTGCTGCTCGCCGAGGTGGCCCAGGCCACCCAGCGGCTGGCCGACGCCGGTGTCCCTTCACCGCGATTCGACGCGGAGGAACTCGCCGCGTTCGTGCACGGCGTCAAGCGGGGCGAGCTGCACAACGTGCCGGACACCGACTTCGACGCCCGCTACTGGGAGACCATCGCCCGGCGCGAGGCCCGCGAACCGCTCCAGCACATCACCGGCCGCGCCTTCTTCCGCTATCTGGAACTCCAGGTCGGACCCGGCGTCTTCGTGCCCCGGCCGGAGACCGAATCGGTCGTCGGCTGGGCGATAGACGCGGTCCGCGCGATGGATGTCGTCGAGCCGCTGATCGTCGATCTCTGCACGGGATCGGGCGCCATCGCCCTCGCCATGGCCCAGGAGGTGCCGCGCTCGCGCGTGCACGCCGTGGAGCTGTCCGAGGACGCCCTCAAATGGACCCGGAAGAACGCCGAGGAGTCCAGGGTCACCGTGCACCGCGGCGACGCCCTGACGGCCCTTCCCGAGCTCGACGGCCAGGTCGACCTGGTCATCTCCAACCCGCCGTACATCCCGCTCACCGAATGGGAGTACGTCGCTCCCGAGGCCCGTGACCACGACCCGGAGATGGCACTCTTCTCCGGCGAGGACGGCCTCGACACCATCCGGGGCATCGAGCGCACCGCCCACCGTCTGCTGCGCCCCGGCGGCCTCGTCGTCATCGAGCACGCGGACACCCAGGGCGGCCAGGTGCCGTGGATCTTCACCGAGGAGCGGGGCTGGGCCGACGCGGCCGACCACCCCGACCTCAACAGGCGTCCCCGGTTCGCCACGGCCCGCAAGGCCATGCCGTGACCGGCGGGAACGACCCGTACCAGCCCTACCCGTACACGCTTGAGGAGGCCGGCTGATGGCACGGCGATACGACTGCAACGACGCGACGGACCGCACGACGGGGCTGCGCGAGGCCGCGTCCGCCGTCCGCCGCGGCGAACTGGTCGTGCTGCCCACCGACACCGTGTACGGGATCGGTGCGGACGCCTTCAGTTCCGAGAGCGTCGGCGACCTCCTGGAAGCCAAGGGCCGCGGCCGCAACATGCCCTCCCCGGTCCTCATCGGCTCGCCGAACACCCTGCACGGCCTGGTCACCGACTTCTCCGAGCAGGCCTGGGAACTCGTCGACGCCTTCTGGCCCGGCGCGCTGACGATCATCGCCAAGCACCAGCCGTCGCTCCAGTGGGACCTCGGCGACACCCGCGGCACGGTCGCCATCCGGATGCCGCTGCACCCGGTCGCCATCGAGCTGCTCACGGAGGTCGGCCCGATGGCCGTCTCCAGCGCCAACCTCACCGGACACCCCTCGCCCGAGGACTGCGACGCCGCCCAGGAGATGCTCGGGGACTCCGTCTCCGTCTACCTCGACGGCGGCCCGACCCCGGGCATCGTCCCGTCCTCGATCGTCGACGTCACCGGCAAGGTGCCGGTCCTGCTGCGCGCCGGCGCGCTCTCCGCGGAGGAGCTGCGCAAGGTGGTACCCGACCTCGAGGTGGCCAATTGACCGCCCCTGAGGGGCGTGGCATAGCGGGGCAGACCGACACCTTCCGCATCCTCCACGTCAGCACCGGCAACGTCTGCCGCTCACCGATCACCGAGCGGCTGACGCGGCATGCCCTCGTGGACCGCCTGGGCGACCCGTTCCTGGGCGGGCTGATCGTGGAGAGCGCGGGCACCTGGGGACACGAGGGCGCCCCGATGGAGGCCAACGCCGAGGTGGTCCTCGCCGACTTCGGCGCCGACGCGACCGGATTCGTGGGCCGCGAACTGCTCGACGAGCATGTGATCCGGGCCGACCTGGTGCTCACCGCCACCCGCGACCACCGGGCCCAGGTGATCTCGATGGGTCACTCGGCCGGACTGCGCACCTTCACGCTCAAGGAGTTCACCCGGCTGGTCCGGGCGATAGACCCCGCCACGCTGCCCGACGCGAGTGACGAGGGCGTGGTCGAGCGCGCCCGCGCCCTGGTCCGCGCCGCCGCGGCACTGCGCGGCTGGCTGCTGGCCCCGACCGCCGACGCCGACGAGGTCTACGACCCGTACGGCGCTCCCATCACGTTCTTCCGGTCCATCGGCGACGAGATCAACCAGGCCCTGGACCCGGTCGTGACCGCACTGACAGGCGTATCGGCCCCGCACTGACCGGCTGACGCCCCGGCCCGCCGACACCCGGGCCTCCCTCGCCCCACGGCTGACGCCCCAGGGGCTGTGCACGCCGCGCTGAGGGCCGTACGAGAGGGCCGGGCCCTTGCCCCCGGACGGGTGCGCCACGGCCCACGACAGCGCGCAGCGGACCCGCCACGGGCCTACATTGGAGCTGACGCCCCCTCCCCAGGCGCCTTCACCTCCCAGGCGCTCTCTCCTCAGGCCCGGAGTCCCCGATGCCGGTCACCACCGCTGCCGCCCCCTCCGCCGTCGCCGCCCTGCCGCAGGACTTCGGCGCCCTGCTCCGGGAGGACCCGGAGATCGCCGATGTGCTGGTGGGGGAGGTCCGCCGGCAGTCCGAGACCCTTCAGCTGACCGCGGCGGAGAACTTCACCTCGCCCGCGGTCCTGGCCGCCCTCGGCTCGCCGCTCGCCAACAAGTACGCCGAGGGGTACCCCGGCGCCCGTCACCACGGCGGCTGCGAGCAGGCGGACGCGGCCGAACGCATCGCGATCCGCCGGGCCACCGCGCTCTTCGGCGCCGAACACGCCAATGTGCAGCCCCACTCCGGATCCTCGGCCGTCCTCGCGGCGTACGCGGCGCTGCTGCGGCCCGGCGACACGGTGCTCGCGATGGGACTCCCGTACGGCGGCCACCTCACCCACGGCTCGCCCGCCAACTTCTCCGGCCGCTGGTTCGAGTTCATCGGCTACGGGGTGGACTCCGAGAGCGGGCTGATCGACTACGACCAGGTCCGCACACTGGCCCGTACGCACCGGCCCAAGGCGATCGTCAGCGGCTCGATCTCCTACCCCCGTCACCCGGACCACGAGCTGTTCCGGGAGATCTGCGACGACGTGGGCGCGTATCTCGTCGCCGACTCCGCGCACCCGATGGGCCTGATCGCCGGGGGAGCGGCGCCGAGCCCCGTACCGTACGCGGACGTGGTCTGCGCCACCACGCACAAGGTGCTGCGGGGGCCGCGCGGCGGCATGATCCTGTGCGGCGCGGAACTGGCCGAGCGGATCGACCGGGCCGTGTTCCCCTTCACGCAGGGCGGCGCCCAGATGCACACGGTGGCGGCGAAGGCCGTCGCGTTCGGCGAGGCGGCGGCGCCGGCCTTCGCCGCGTACGCCCACCAGGTGGTGGCCCACGCCCGGGTGCTGGCGGCCGGTCTGGAGGCGGAGGGCTTCGACGTCGCGACCGGCGGCACGGACACCCACCTGATCGTCGCGGACCCGTCGCCGCTCGGCGTCGACGGACCCACCGCCCGCGCCCGGCTGGCCGCCGCCGGAATGGTGCTGGACACCTGCGCGCTGCCGTACGGGGACGCCCGGGGCATCAGGCTCGGCACCGCGGCCGTCACCACCCAGGGCATGGACGAGTCCGACATGGCGCGCCTCGCGGTGCTGTTCGGGTCCGCGGTGCGCGGGGAGGGCGGCGATGTCCTCGCGGAGGTCCGGGAGATGGCGGCGCAGCACCCGCCGTATCCGGGGTGAAATGGGGCGTATGACGGTGATGGCGGCTGTCCGCGCAACCATCGCCGGAGCCACTGTGTCCTCGACCATGAGGCCGACGTAGCTAAAGTGTGGGCTGAGATGGCCGGCGACATTTGTGGGGCAGCCCGTGCGTGATTACTTGCTGACGCTCTGTGTCACGGCTGCGGTGACGTATCTGCTCACCGGCCCGGTGCGTAAGTTCGCCATCGCGGTCGGGGCGATGCCCGCGATCCGTGCGCGTGACGTCCACCGCGAACCGACACCGAGGCTCGGTGGCATCGCCATGTTCGGCGGGCTCTGTGCCGGGCTGATCGTCGCCGATCACCTGTCCAACCTCGACGGCGTCTTCGAGCTCTCCAACGAGCCGAGGGCGCTGCTCTCCGGGGCGGCCCTGATCTGGCTGATCGGCGTCCTGGACGACAAGTTCGAGATCGACGCCCTGATCAAGCTGGGCGGACAGATGATCGCCGCGGCGGTCATGGTGCTCCAGGGCCTCACGATCCTGTGGCTGCCGATCCCGGGCGTCGGCACGGTCCCGCTCACCCAGTGGCAGGGCACGCTGCTGACCGTCGCGCTCGTCGTCATCACCATCAACGCGGTCAACTTCGTCGACGGCCTGGACGGCCTGGCGGCCGGCATGGTCTGCATCGCCGCGGCCGCGCTCTTCCTCTACACCTACCGGCTCTGGTACGGCTACGGGATCGAGGCGGCGGCCCCCGCGACGCTCTTCACGGCGATCCTGATGGGCATGTGCCTGGGCTTCCTGCCGCACAACATGCATCCCGCGCGGATCTTCATGGGGGACTCCGGATCGATGCTGATCGGCCTGGTGCTCGCCGCCGGCGCGATCTCCGTCACCGGACAGGTCGACCCGGACGCCATGAAGCTCTTCGCGGGAAGCGAGCGGCAGGCGACCCACGCGATGCTGCCGGTCTTCATCCCGCTGCTCCTGCCGCTGACGATCATCGCGATCCCGGCCGCGGACCTGGTGCTGGCGATCGTGCGGCGCACCTGGAACGGCCAGTCGCCGTTCGCGGCGGACCGAGGACATCTGCACCACCGGCTGCTGGAGATCGGCCATTCGCACAGCCGGTCGGTGCTGATCATGTACTTCTGGTCGGCCCTGATCGCCTTCGGCGCGGTCGGCTATTCGGTGCATTCGACGTCGATGTGGATCGTGCTCCTGATCGTGGGGCTGAGCGCGCTCGGACTGATCCTGCTGCTGATGCCGCGATTCACTCCGCGCGCCCCCCGCTGGGCGGAACGCGTCGTACCGCCCAGGTACCGCCGTCGTCGGCGCCGCCGCGAGGCAGAGCCCGGGGCGGAGCCTTCGCAGGGGCCGGCGAGCCAACAGGCGCCCCTGGGCGATCAGATGGGGCAGAATGGGCACGAGCCCGCACCGCAGGCCCCGATTGCCGCAGGAGTGTCCGGCGTCAACGGAGCGACCGCGATCGGCCCCCGCTCGCGCTTCGCGGACCGGCGGAAAGCCGATTCAACGCGCCGGTGATTCGGGCACCAAGGGGCAATACCAGACAAGTTATTGAGTTGTCTTGCTCACACGCGCGAATTAGCTCTTACGTGTGACAGCAAGCACACTTTCTAGGTAAAGACCTCATCAAATAGTTTGTGATACCGTTCACGAAGCCCGGTGACAGAGCCGAAGGACCTGAGTAGCACGGTCCATTGGCCCGAGGCATCGACTCGGACCGGGCCTACGCTCGTCCATGACGACACACTGCCCACCCCCAGCAAGCGGAGCTGCCGCCATGCCGTCCAACGACGTCCGGACTCTCCTCCAGGTCGCCGTACCCACCGCTGTCGCCGGCGCTGTCGCCGCCGCGGTCAGCGCTGGCGTCGCCGGTGGCAAGGGAGCCCTGGGCGCGATCGTTGCGACGATCGTGGTCATTCTCTTCATGGGGATCGGACTGATGGTCCTGCAGAGGACCGCCCGGTCCATGCCCCACCTCTTCCAGGCGATGGGGCTCGCGCTGTACACGGCGCAGCTCCTGCTCCTGTTCATCTTCGTCGCCGCATTCAAGAACACCTCGCTGTTCAACCCGAAGGCCTTCGCGATCACTCTGGTCGTGACGACACTCGTGTGGATCGGCGCACAGGCGCGTGCGCACATGAAGGCCAAGATCCTTTACGTGGAACCCGAGTCCGACAAGGACGAAAAGCCCAAGAAGCCGGGGTCCGCAGCGTGAAGGGTAGGGGCGGAATAAGTGTGGGATCACGACCCTGCTATCGTCCGGTTCCAACTGCGGCACTGCGGGCGCGGGCATGTGAGCTGACGCCTGCACAATCGCGAGGCTCACATGCCTGACTGCCGCTCACACATCCGAAACACCAGTCCAGTGCCGAACCGCGGCTGCGCGCCGCGCCGACACAACGAGGTTGCCGTACCTATGCGCCACGCTGAAGGAGCCCGCGGTGAGTGCTGACCCGACACAGGTGCTCGCCTTCGAGACCGACTGCCACCTCTTCGACGGTTGTGGCTTTCCGGCACCCGGCCTGCACTCGTTCCTGTTCGAGCCCCTCTGGGGCGACGCGGACAGCAACTTGTACTTCAACAAGACGATGCTGCTGGCCCTGCTCGGCTCGGTGATCATCGTTGGCTTCTTCTGGGCCGCCTTCCGCAAGCCGAAGTTGGTGCCCGGCAAGCTTCAGATGACCGCCGAGGCCGGTTACGACTTCATCCGCCGCGGCATCGTCTACGAGACGATCGGCAAGCGCGACGGCGAGAAGTACGTCCCGCTGATGGTCTCCCTGTTCTTCGTCATCTGGATGATGAACCTCTGGTCCATCATCCCGATCGCGCAGTTCCCCGTGACGGCGATCATTTCGTACCCGGCGGTCCTCGCCGGCATCGTCTACGTGATCTGGGTCGCCCTGACCTTCAAGAAGCACGGCTTCGTCGGAGCCTTCAAGAACTTCACGGGCTACGACAAGAGCCTCGGCGGGGTCCTGCCGCTCTCGATGACCATCGAGTTGTTCTCGAACCTGCTGGTCCGGCCGTTCACGCACGCGGTCCGACTCTTCGCCAACATGTTCGCGGGCCACACGCTCCTGCTGCTCTTCACGATCGCCAGCTGGTACATGCTCAACGGCATCGGTATCGCCTACGCGGGCGTGTCGTTCGTGATGGTCCTCGTGATGACGGCCTTCGAGCTCTTCATCCAGGCTGTCCAGGCCTATGTGTTCGTGCTGCTGGCCTGCAGCTACATCCAGGGCGCTCTCGCCAAGGGCCACTGAGCACCCACCTCCTGAAGCACCCGGTGGCCAACCCCCACCGGACATTGAAAGAGAAGGAAGAACCGGCATGTCCGCTCTCCAGACCCTCGCCGCCGGCGTCGAAATCAAGGGCAACCTCGGCTCGATCGGTTACGGCCTCGCCGCGATCGGCCCCGGCGTCGGCATCGGCATCATCTTCGGTAACGGCACCCAGGCGCTCGCCCGTCAGCCCGAGGCTGCCGGTCTCATCCGCGCCAACCAGATCCTCGGCTTCGCCTTCTGTGAGGCGCTCGCCCTGATCGGTCTGGTCATGCCGTTCGTCTACCCGACCTCCTGACCGGTCGCGAACAGCCCATTCGACGGAAGGCACTGACGTGAACCCCCTGGTTCAGCTCGCGGCGGAGGAAGCGGAAAACCCGCTCATCCCGCCGATCCCTGAGCTCGTCATTGGCCTCATCGCTTTCGTCATCGTTTTCGGCTTCCTCGCCAAGAAGCTCCTCCCGAACATCAACAAGGTTCTGGAAGAGCGCCGCGAGGCCATCGAAGGCGGTATCGAAAAGGCCGATGCGGCCCAGACCGAGGCCCAGAGCGTTCTTGAGCAGTACAAGGCTCAGCTCGCCGAGGCCCGCCACGAAGCCGCTCGTCTGCGCCAGGAGGCGCAGGAGCAGGGCGCCGTGATCCTGCAGGAGATGAGGGCGGAAGGCCAGCGGCAGCGCGAGGAGATCGTCGCCGCCGGTCACGCCCAGATCGAGGCCGACCGCAAGGCCGCGGCGTCCGCGCTGCGTCAGGACGTGGGCAAGCTCGCCACCGACCTGGCCGGCAAGCTCGTCGGCGAGTCCCTCGAGGACCACGCCCGGCAGAGCGGCACCGTCGACCGGTTCCTCGACGAGCTCGAGGCGAAGGCCGAGGCCGTCCGATGAACAGCGCGAGCCGCGAGGCACTGGCTGCCGCACGCGAGCGTCTCGACGCGCTGACCGACAACACGTCGGTCGACGCGGCGAAGCTCGCCGAGGACCTGGCCGGCGTCACGGCGCTGCTGCACCGCGAGGTGTCGCTGCGCCGGGTCCTGACCGACCCGGCGCAGGCCGGCGAGGCCAGGGCCGAGCTGGCCGGACGGCTGCTGAGCGGCCAGGTGGGCGGCGAAGCCGTCGACCTGGTCTCCGGCATGGTCCGTTCGCGCTGGTCGCAGTCGCGTGACCTGGTCGACTCGATCGAGGAACTGGCCAACACCGCGGACCTCACCGCCGCCCAGCGCGGCGGGGACCTCGACGACGTCGAGGACGAGCTCTTCCGGTTCGGCCGGATCGTGGCCTCGGACCCCGAGCTGCGTTCCGCGCTCACCAGCCGGACCGCGACCCCCGCCGCCAAGGGCGAGCTGCTGCGCAGCCTGCTCGGCGGCAAGGCGCGGCCCACCACCGAGCGCATCGTCGTGCGGCTTGTCACCCAGCCCCGGGGACGTAGCCTGGAAGCGGGACTCGACTCCCTCTCCAAGCTCGCCGCGGACCGCCGGGACCGCGTGGTGGCGGTCGTCACCTCGGCCGTGCCGCTCAGTGACCGGCAGAAGCAGCGTCTCGGCGCCGCCCTGGCGAAGATCTACGGCCGGCAGATGCACCTGAGCCTCGACGTGGACCCCGAGGTCCTCGGCGGGATCGTGGTGCGGGTCGGTGACGAGGTCATCAACGGAAGCGTCGCGGAGCGCCTCGACGAGGCGACCCGCCGCATGGCCGGCTGACACTGCGCCGCGTACCAAACAGAACAGAGCAAGACCAGCGGCCCGGTTGGGCCGTGCAGAAATTGCAGAAGATTCCTGGGGGTCGGCCCCCAGACCCCCTTAAGAAACTTCGGGCCCAACAAGGAGAGCAGGGAACCCAGATGGCGGAGCTCACGATCCGGCCGGAGGAGATCCGGGACGCACTGGAGAACTTTGTCCAGTCGTACCAGCCGGACGCGGCCTCGCGCGAGGAGGTCGGAACGGTCAGCGTTGCCGGCGACGGCATCGCGAAGGTGGAGGGTCTGCCCTCCGCCATGGCGAACGAACTGCTGAAGTTCGAGGACGGAACCCTCGGTCTCGCCCTCAACCTCGAAGAGCGCGAGATCGGTGCGATCGTCCTCGGCGAGTTCAGCGGAATCGAGGAGGGCCAGCCGGTGCAGCGCACCGGTGAGGTGCTCTCCGTCGGCGTCGGCGAGGGTTACCTCGGCCGCGTCGTCGACCCGCTCGGCAACCCGATCGACGGTCTCGGCGAGATCGCGACCGAAGGCCGTCGCGCCCTCGAACTGCAGGCCCCTGGCGTCATGGTCCGCAAGTCGGTGCACGAGCCGATGCAGACCGGCTACAAGGCCGTCGACGCCATGGTGCCGATCGGCCGAGGCCAGCGTCAGCTGATCATCGGCGACCGTCAGACGGGTAAGACCGCGCTGGCCGTCGACACGATCATCAACCAGCGCGACAACTGGCGCTCGGGCGACGTGAACAAGCAGGTCCGCTGCATCTACGTCGCCATCGGTCAGAAGGGCTCCACCATCGCCTCCGTGCGAGGTGCCCTGGAAGAGGCCGGCGCCCTTGAGTACACGACCATCGTCGCCGCCCCGGCGTCCGACCCGGCCGGCTTCAAGTACCTGGCGCCGTACACCGGTTCGGCCATCGGCCAGCACTGGATGTACGACGGCAAGCACGTTCTGATCATCTTCGACGACCTCTCGAAGCAGGCCGACGCCTACCGCGCCGTGTCGCTTCTGCTGCGCCGCCCGCCGGGCCGTGAGGCCTACCCGGGCGACGTCTTCTACCTGCACTCGCGTCTGCTGGAGCGCTGCGCCAAGCTCTCCGACGACATGGGCGCCGGTTCGATGACGGGCCTCCCGATCGTCGAGACCAAGGCGAACGACGTGTCGGCGTTCATCCCGACCAACGTCATCTCCATCACCGACGGCCAGTGCTTCCTGGAGTCCGACCTGTTCAACGCGGGTCAGCGTCCGGCGCTCAACGTCGGTATCTCGGTCTCCCGAGTCGGTGGCTCCGCCCAGCACAAGGCCATGAAGCAGGTTTCCGGCCGACTGCGCGTGGACCTCGCCCAGTTCCGTGAGCTGGAGGCGTTCGCCGCCTTCGGTTCCGACCTGGACGCGGCCTCCAAGGCGTCGCTGGAGCGCGGCAAGCGCATGGTCGAGCTGCTGAAGCAGCCGCAGTACGCCCCGTTCCCGATGGAGGAGCAGGTCGTCTCCGTCTGGGCCGGTACCACGGGCAAGATGGACGACGTCCCGGTCGAGGACATCCGCCGCTTCGAGACCGAGCTGCTGGAGTACCTGCGCCGTGAGCGCAAGGACCTCCTGACCAGCATCGCCGAGGGCGGCAAGATGTCCGACGACACGCTGCAGTCGGTCGCCGACGCGATCGCCGCCTTCAAGCAGCAGTTCGAGACCTCGGACGGCAAGCTCCTGGGCGAGGGCTGATCGATGGGCGCTCAGCTTCGCGTTTACAAGCGCCGCATCCAAGCCGTCACCGCGACCAAGAAGATCACCAAGGCGATGGAGATGATCGCCGCCTCGCGCATCGTCAAGGCGCAGCGCAAGGTGACGGCGTCGATGCCGTACGCGACCGAGCTCACCCGTGCGGTGACCGCGGTGGCGACCGGCTCCAACACCAAGCACCCGCTCACCACCGAGGCCGACGCCCCGGTGCGGGCCGCGGTCCTGCTTCTCACGAGCGACCGGGGTCTGGCCGGCGGCTACTCCTCCAACGCCATCAAGGCCGCGGAGAAGCTGCGGGAGCGGCTGGCGGCCGAGGGCAAGGAGGTCGACACCTACATCGTCGGCCGCAAGGGTGTCGCCTACTACGGCTTCCGCGAGCGCAAGGTCGTGGAGTCGTGGACCGGCTTCACCGACAGCCCGGAGTACGCGGACGCCAAGAAGATCGCGGCGCCCCTGATCGAGTCCATCCAGAAGGACACGGCCGAGGGCGGCGTCGACGAGCTGCACATCGTCTTCACCGAGTTCGTGTCGATGATGACGCAGAACGCGGTCGACGGCCGGATGCTGCCGCTCTCGATCGACCAGGTCGCGGAGGAGAGCGGGACGAAGGACGAGATCCTTCCCCTGTTCGACTTCGAGCCGTCGGCGGAGGACGTCCTCGACGCCCTTCTGCCGCGCTACGTCGAGAGCCGCATCTACAACGCACTGCTGCAGGCCGCCGCTTCCGAGCACGCCGCCCGCCGCCGCGCGATGAAGTCGGCGACCGACAATGCCGGGGATCTGATCAAGAGCCTCTCCCGGCTTGCCAACGCGGCCCGCCAGGCCGAAATCACCCAGGAAATCAGCGAGATCGTCGGCGGTGCAGGTGCGCTGGCCGACGCGTCCGCGGGGAGTGACAAGTAATGACGACGACAGTTGAGACGGCCGCTGCCACGGGCCGCGTCGCCCGGGTCATCGGCCCGGTCGTCGACGTGGAGTTCCCCGTCGACGCGATGCCGGAGATCTACAACGCCCTGCACGTCGAGGTCGACGACCCGGCCGAGGCCGGCGCTCGTAAGACGCTGACCCTCGAAGTCGCCCAGCACCTGGGTGACGGCGTGGTCCGCGCGATCTCGATGCAGCCCACCGACGGTCTGGTCCGCCAGGCCCCGGTGACCGACACGGGCGCGGGCATCACCGTTCCCGTCGGTGACATCACCAAGGGCAAGGTGTTCAACACCCTCGGTCAGATCCTGAACGAGCCGGAGGCCGAAGCTCAGATCACCGAGCGCTGGCCGATCCACCGCAAGGCCCCGGCCTTCGACCAGCTCGAGTCCAAGACCGAGATGTTCGAGACCGGCCTGAAGGTCGTCGACCTGCTGACCCCGTACGTCAAGGGCGGCAAGATCGGTCTGTTCGGTGGTGCGGGCGTCGGCAAGACGGTCCTCATCCAGGAAATGATCATGCGTGTGGCGAAGCTGCACGACGGTGTGTCGGTGTTCGCCGGCGTCGGTGAGCGTACCCGTGAGGGCAACGACCTCATCGACGAGATGACGGACTCGGGCGTTCTGGAGAAGACCGCGCTCGTCTTCGGCCAGATGGACGAGCCGCCGGGGACGCGTCTGCGCGTGGCGCTGTCCGCCCTGACCATGGCGGAGTACTTCCGCGATGTGCAGAAGCAGGACGTGCTGCTCTTCATCGACAACATCTTCCGCTTCACGCAGGCCGGTTCCGAGGTCTCCACGCTGCTCGGCCGTATGCCGTCCGCAGTGGGTTACCAGCCGACCCTGGCCGACGAGATGGGTGTGCTCCAGGAGCGCATCACCTCGACGCGTGGTCACTCGATCACCTCGATGCAGGCGATCTACGTCCCCGCGGACGACCTGACCGACCCGGCCCCGGCCACCACGTTCGCCCACCTCGACGCGACGACGGTTCTCTCCCGTCCGATCTCCGAGAAGGGCATCTACCCGGCCGTGGACCCGCTGGACTCCACGTCCCGCATCCTGGACCCGCGTTACATCGCGCAGGACCACTACGACACGGCCAGCCGTGTCAAGGGGATCCTGCAGAAGTACAAGGACCTCCAGGACATCATCGCGATCCTCGGTATCGACGAGCTGGGCGAGGAGGACAAGCTCGTTGTCCACCGTGCCCGTCGTGTCGAGCGCTTCCTGTCGCAGAACACCCACGCCGCCAAGCAGTTCACCGGCCTGGACGGTTCGGACGTTCCGCTCGACGAGTCGATCGCCGCGTTCAACGCGATCTGTGACGGGGAGTACGACCACTTCCCCGAGCAGGCGTTCTTCATGTGCGGTGGCATCGAGGACCTGAAGGCCAACGCCAAGGAGCTCGGCGTCTCCTGAGCCTCCGGCTCACCGAGGGGGGTGGGTGTGTCCCGCCCCCCTCACCACGCCCCGTAGAATTGACCCAACACCCGGCACGACCGCCGGGTGGTGACCCGAGGAGCCACCCTTGGCTGCTGAGCTGCATGTCGAGCTGGTCGCCGCGGACCGCAGTGTCTGGTCCGGCGAGGCCACCCTCGTTGTCGCACGTACCACGTCCGGCGACATCGGCGTCATGCCCGGTCACCAGCCGCTCCTGGGTGTGCTGGAATCGGGCCCGGTGACGATCCGTACGAGCGAGGGCGGCACTGTCGTCGCCGCTGTGCACGGCGGTTTCATCTCCTTCGCCGACGACAAGCTCTCGCTGCTGGCGGAGATCGCCGAGCTGGCCGACGAGATCGATGTCGAGCGCGCGGAGCGTGCGCTCGAGCGTGCGAAGTCGGACACGGACAGCGCCGCCGAGCGCCGCGCCGATGTACGACTGCGTGCGGTGGCGGTGCACTAGTCACCCCACGCAATGGCTTTACCCTCAGCCGCGGCCCGTGCTGGAGACCCCTCCAGACCGTGTCGCGGCTGAGGCGATGCAGGTGCAGGTGAAGTTCGGGCGGTATCCGTTTACTCGATGACGCGAGGAGGTCGGTGAAGATGGTCCTCGCGCTGTGGGTGGGCGGTCTCGTCGTCGCACTGGTTCTGATGGGGCTCTTCGTCTTCGGTCTGCGCCGGCGGCTGATTCAGCGCTCCGGCGGGACCTTCGACTGCAGTCTGCGCTGGAATGTGCCGGCGGAGCCCGATCTCTCGGGCAAGGGCTGGGTGTACGGGGTCGCCCGTTATCACGGCGACAAGGTCGACTGGTTCCGGGTCTTCAGCTACTCCCCGCGCCCGCGCCGGGTGCTGGAGCGTTCCTCGATCGAGGTGGTCGCCCGCCGGCTGCCCGAGGGCGAGGAGGAGCTCGCACTGCTTTCCGACGCCGTCGTGCTCGGCTGTCTCCACCGGGATACCCGCCTGGAGCTGGCGATGAGCGAGGACGCCCTGACCGGATTCCTCGCCTGGCTGGAGGCGGCACCGCCCGGCCAGCGAGTCAATGTGGCCTAGCTCCTGAAGGACCGCCCCTTTCCGGACGGAGTCCGGGGGAGAGGGCGCGCCTGGCCCGAGGCGGCAGGCACACGTACGCACATACGCGCAGGCACACGTACACGTACGCACATACGCAGGCACACGTACACGTAAGCACCTGCGCGCATCCACGCATCCACGCATGCGAAAACCGGGGAGACAGGGGGCGGACCTGTCTCCCCGGTGCTTTTCGGAGTTATGCGACGAGCGTTGTGGTGGGGATTACTTGAGACCGCTGTTCATCGCGCTCACGAGCTCACCGTTGCTGGTGTCACCGCTGAACTCCCAGAAGAACGCGCCTCCCAGGCCCTGGTTCTTCGCCCAGGTCATCTTGGACGTGATGGTGGCGGGGGTGTCGTAGCTCCACCAGTTCGTGCCGCAGTGCGCGTACGCGGTGCCGGCGATGGTGCCGGTGGACGGGCAGCTGGTCTTGAGGACCTTGTAGTCCTCGATGCCCGCCTCGTACGTGCCGGGCGCGGCGCCGGTGGCGGTGCCGCCGGGTGCGTCCTGGGTGACACCGGTCCAGCCCCGGCCGTAGAAGCCGATGCCGAGCAGCAGCTTCGAGGCGGGGACGCCCTGCGCCTTCAGCTTGTTGATGGCCTCGGTGGCGGTGAAGCCGGCCTTCGGGATGCCGCTGTACGACGTGAGCGGGGAGTGCGGAGCCGTCGGGCCCTTCGCGTCCCAGGCGCCGAAGAAGTCGTACGTCATCACGTTGTACCAGTTCAGCGACTGCGCGGCGCCCGCGTAGTCGGCCAGGTCGATCTTGCCGCCCTGCGAGCCGTCGGCCGTGATCGCGGCGGTCACCAGGTTGCTGCTGCCGAACTTGGTGCGCAGCGCGGAGGTGAGGGCCTTGAGCGAGGCCGGGCCGCTGGTGTCACAGGTCAGACCGCAGGCGTTGGGGTACTCCCAGTCGATGTCGATGCCGTCGAAGACATCGGCCCAGCGCGGGTCCTCGACCAGGTCGTAGCAGGACTGGGCGAACGCGGCCGGGTTCTGCGCGGCCTGGCCGAAGCCGCCGGACCAGGTCCAGCCGCCGAAGGACCAGAGGACCTTGATGTGGGGGTACTTGGCCTTGAGCTTGCGCAGCTGGTTGAAGCTGCCGCGCAGGGGCTGGTCCCAGGTGTCGGCGACGCCGTCGACGGACTGGTCGGCGGTGTACGCCTTGTCGTAGTCGGCGTAGGAGTCACCGATGGTGCACTTGCCGCCCTGGACGTTGCCGAAGGCGTAGTTGATGTGCGTGATCTTCGCGGCCGAACCCGAGGTGTCCAGGTTCTTGACGTGGTAGTTCCGGCCGTAGACGCCCCATTCGGCGAAGTAGCCGAGGTTGACCTTGTCCCCGGTGCCGGGGCCGGGGCCGGTGCCGCCGCCGGTGGTGTGCACCTTGACGGCGCCGCTGGCCGGACCGGTCTGGTCGGCGGTGTCCCGGGCCTGCACGGTGTACGAGTAGTCGGTGCCCGCGGTGAGGCCGGTGTTCGTGTACGTGGTGCCGGTGACCGTGGCGACGACGGCGCCGTCCCGCAGGACGTCGTAGTTCTTGATGCCGTTGTCGTCGGTGGCCGCGGTCCAGCTCAGCTTCGCCGAGGTGTCCGTGATGGCGCTCGCGGTGGGGGTGCCCGGTGCCGAGGGGGCGTTGTCGCCGGGGACGCTGCCGCCGTCGCAGGAGGCGCCGTTCAGCTTGCATCCGGTGGGGGAGCCGGAGCCGGTGCCGTTGAAGCCGAAGGAGACGCTGGCGCCCGGTGCGACCGAGCCGTTCCAGCCGAGGTTCTTGGCGGTCCAGTGGGTGCCCGAGCTGGTGACGGTGGCGTCCCAGGCGGAGCCGGCGGCGGTGCCGGCGGGGAAGTCCCACTCGATGGTCCAGGAGCTGAGGGCGGTGGTGCCGGTGTTCTTCACCGTCCACTGGCCCTCGAAGCCGCTGCCCCAGTCGGACTTCTTGAGGTAGGTGGCGGTCGCCGAGGTCGCGGCTTCGGCCGGGGAGGCCATGCCGACCATCGCGGCAAGCGGAAGCAGCAGTGCGGTGAGGCCCGCGACTGCTCTGGATCTGGTGGCTCTTCCGGCCCCGAATCTGAATCGGGTCCGGCGGGGGGTATCAGTGCTCAACGGTGCTCCTCGGGTGAGGTCCGGACAAACGGGGTGGTCCGTGGACTGCAAACCCTGCGCCGCCCTGAGCCCGCCTTGTCATGTCGGGCTCACCGCAGTGTGTCCGGTGAGATTAGGAAGGTCTGGACCAATCGTCAAGAGGTCCAGACCAAAGTTCGGAATCGGGTGCGGATAAACCTCAGACACCCAACTCCTGTGCCAGCACCGCCGCCTGGACCCGGCTGCGCAGCTCCAGCTTCCCCAGCAACCGGCTGACGTGCGTCTTCACCGTCGCCTCGGCCATCGAGAGCCGCGCCGCGATCTCCGCGTTCGACAGCCCCTCCCCGAGACAGCCGAGCACCTCGCGCTCGCGCCGGGTGAGTGCGTCGAGAACCGCCGCCCCGTCAGGACCCCTTTGAGGTGCGGACGGCTGGGTTCCCGCGAACTCCGCGATCAGCCGGCGCGTCACCGAAGGGGCGATCAGCCCCTCGCCGCCCGCCACCGTGCGCACCGCGTCGAGCAGCCCGCGCGCCTCGGTGTCCTTCAGCAGAAAGCCCGATGCCCCGGCCCGCAGCGCGCCGAACACGTACGCGTCCAGGTCGAACGTGGTCAGCACCAGTACGTCCGCCAGCCGCTCCGCGACCACCTGCTTCGTCGCGGACACCCCGTCCAGGCGGGGCATCTGAATATCCATCAGCACCAGGTCCGGGCGGAGTTCGCGTGCCATCCGAACGGCCTCCTCGCCGTCACCGGCCTCCCCGACGACCTCGATGTCCGGTGCGCTGCCCAGAATGAGTACGAGCCCCGCCCGTACGGCCGACTGGTCCTCGGCGACCAGAACCCGGATGGTCATGGCTTCATCGTCCCCTCTCCGACGGGCAGTTCGGCCCGTACACGCCAGATCCTCATCCCGTCCCCGCCCTTGTTCCCGTCCTTGTCGCCGCTCCCGTTCCCGTCCTTCTCGTCGCTCCCGCCGGGTGCGGGCCCCGCCTCGAACTCCCCGCCCAGCAGCGCCACCCGCTCCCGCATCCCGGTCAGGCCGGCCCCCGAACCCGGGGCGCGCGGCCCCGGCCGGTCCCCGAGGACGCTGTCCACCTCCACCGTCAGCCGCTCCTTCGTCTGCCCCAGCCGTACCGTGACCGGGCCGGGCGCGGCGTGCTTGAGCGCGTTCGTCAGGGACTCCTGGACGATGCGGTACGCGGCGAGCTCGACCGGGGCCGGCAGCTGGGCGGGGTCGGTGCGGGCGTCGAACAGGGTGCAGGTCAGCCCGCTGGAGGTGGCGTTCGTCCGGTGCTGCTCGATGAGGGCGTCCAGTGAGCCGAGGGTGGGTGAGCTGCTCGGCTCCAGGTCCGCCGACCCGGTCCGCAACAGCCCGATCAGACGGCGCATTTCGGCCAGACCGTCGACGCTGTTCTCGCGGATCACCCCGAGGGCGTTCCTGGAGGTCTCGGGGTCGTCGATGGAGAGGGCGGCGGTGGAGTGGATGGCGATGGCGGAGAGGTGGTTGGCGACCATGTCGTGCAGTTCGCGTGCCATCCGGGCGCGTTCGGCGGTCACCGCCTGGACGCGGTCCATCTCCGCCAGCAGAGCGGTCTGGTCGGCGCGCAGCCTGGCGGTCTCCGCGGCGTCGCGGTGGTTGCGGACGCTGACCGCGGTCAGCGCCGGCCCGAAGGAGATGAGCCCCACGACGATGCCGACGAGCAGGGCCTCGGCGTCGCGGAACCAGGCCAGGAATCCGATCGTGACGCCGACCGTGATCAGGAAGGTGGCGACCGGGATCCGGCGGGCGGCCGCCGGGGTCCCGTACAGCACGGCCGCGTACATCACGTCGGTGAACATCAGCACCGTCACCAGATTCCCGCGCGTGAACTGGTCGGCGACCAGGGCGAGCGTGCCGACGACCAGCGCCGTCTGCGGGGCGCCCCGGCGCAGCAGCTCCGCCCCCGACATCACGGTGAGCGGGATGAGCGCGAGCCAGGGCGCGTCGAGGAGGCGGCCGGTCTGCATGCGCAGCCCGACCAGCGAGAGGATCGTTCCGCCGAGCAGTCCGACGACCGCGATGAGGACATCGGCGCGGTGGGGGCGGGGAAGAGGGAACACCCTCCCATCCAACACGGCGGGACGCCGCCGGACGTCGGTACGCGGAGTGAGCCGCGAGTACATCGAAGGATGCAGCGCCGGTTCGTCACTCAGGCCGATGATCCGGAGCGCCGCGGCGGGGACGCTGGAGGGGAGGAAAAGGAGCCGGACCATGATTGTCACACTGGTCGTTCTCTGCGAGATCGCCTTCTGGGTGCTGCTGGCCGCGGGGCTCACGCTGCGCTACGCGGCGAGGAAGCCGCGGCTCGGCGCCGCCGTGCTGCTGTGCGAGCCGCTGCTGGAGGTCGTCCTGCTGGTGGTGACGGCCGTGGACCTGAAGAACGGCGCCGCCCCGGACTGGAAGCACGGGCTGGCCGCGGTCTACATCGGCTTCACGGTCGGGCTCGGGCACTCCACGATCAAGTGGGCCGACGCCCGGGTCGCGCACCGCTTCGCGGGAGGTCCGCCGCCGGTGAAACCGCCGAAGTACGGGAGGGCGAGGGCCGCGCACGAGTGGCGGGTCGCCGGGCGGTGGCTGGTGGCCGCAGGGACCGCGCTGGCCCTGCTCCAGGCGGCCGTCTGGTACGTCGGCGGAGACGGGGCCACGGAGTCCCTGCGGTCGTGGCAGCAGACGATGCTCTTCGTGATGGGCCTCAACCTGGTGATCGCGGCGAGCTACACGCTCTTCCCGAAGCAGGACCCGCGGGCCGACGCGAAGCATGTGCCGGGCCCGCCCGCGGGGCGACGCTGAGCATGCGCCGGGCTCCGCCCGCGGGCTGCGGACACCGCGGGCGGGGCCGGTGGTCAGCGTTCGCCGCCCGGCACCCACAGCACGTCGCCGACCTCCTTGTTCGCCACCCGGGCGAGGATGAACAGCAGGTCCGAGAGGCGGTTGAGATAGGTCGCCGTCAGGGGGTTCATGACCTCGCCGTGCACCTCCAGCGCCGCCCAGGTGGACCGCTCCGCCCGGCGGACCACCGTGCAGGCCTGGTGCAGCAGCGCGGCGCCCGGGGTGCCGCCGGGCAGGATGAAGCTGCGGAGCTTCTCCACCTGTTCCAGGAAGTGGTCGCAGTCCGCCTCCAGCTTGTCGACGTAGAACTGCTCGACCCGCAACGGCGGGTACTTCGGCTCTTCGACGACCGGCGTCGACAGGTCCGCGCCCACGTCGAACAGGTCGTTCTGCACGCGGACGAGGACCTTCACGACGTCGTCGGTCAGCTGCCCGAGCGCGATCGCCGTGCCGATGACCGCGTTGGCCTCGTTGCTGTCGGCGTAGGCGGAGATCCGCAGATCGGTCTTGGCGGTCCGGCTCATGTCGCCGAGGGCGGTGGTTCCGGTGTCGCCGGTGCGGGTGTAGATACGTGTCAGATTGACCATGCGGTCAGCCTAGTGAGGCCCCCGCCCTTCTGAAGACACGTGTGCCCACTGTCACCGCGAGCGCGGTGAATCCGAGGGCGACCAGCACGCCGTACAGCATGTGCGCGGTGGCGTACGAGCCCACGTACGCGTCCCGCACCGCGTCCACGAGGTAGCGCAGCGGCGTGAAGCGCGAGAGCACGTCCAGCCACCGGGGGCCCAGGGTCATCGGCAGCATCAGGCCGGAGAGCAGCATGGCCGGCATGGTGAGCGAGTTGATGACCGGCCCGAACTCCTGCGGCGTGGAGACCTTCATGGCCAGCGTGTACGAGAGCGAGGCCAGCGAGAGCGTCAGCAGTCCGACGAAGGCGAAGCCGATCAGCACGCCGGGCAGCGGGGCGCGCAGGCCCATGAGTACGGCGACGAGCACCAGCAGCACCGCCTGGAACATGAACAGCAGCGCATCGCGCAGGGCCCGGCCCAGGAGCAGCGCCGTCCGGCTGACCGGGGTGACCCGCATCCGCTCCATGACCCCGGTCGACTTGTCGATGATGACGGCGAATCCGGCGAACGAGGCGCCGAACAGGCCGAGCTGGAGCAGCAGTCCGGGGACCAGCACCTGCCAGGAGTCACCGTCCGGACCGAGTGGCAGGCCGGTGAGCAGCGGGCCGAAGAAGAGCAGGTAGAGCAGTGGCATGAGGACGCCGAAGAGGATCTGGAACCGGGAGCGCAGGGTCTGCCGGGCGTACCGCCCGAAGACGAGCGCGGTGTCGTGGAGAAGCATGGGACTCGATTCTGGAGACCGTCCTCAGACGGCGACGGGTGCGGCATCGGCGGCGGGGGAGCGGCCCGTGATCGCCAGGAACGCGTCCTGGAGCGAGGCGGTGGCCGAGCCCGCCCAGCGGGTCTTCAGCTCCGCCGGTGTCCCCTCGGCCACGACCAGACCGCCGTCGACGACGACGAGCCGGTCCGCGAGCGCGTCCGCCTCGTCGAGGTAATGGGTGGTCAGCACGACAGTGGTGCCGTAGGTGTCGCGCAGCCCGCGCACCAGCTCCCACAGGTCGGCGCGGCTGCCCGGGTCCAGCCCCGTGGTCGGCTCGTCGAGGAAGAGGACGGCCGGGCGGTGGGTGAGCCCCATCGCGATGTCGAGCCGTCGCCGCTGGCCCCCGGAGAGGGTGAGCGTCTTCCGGTCCAGCAGCCCGGTCAGGCCCAGTTCGGCGGCGAGCTCCGAGGCCCGGGTCACGGCCCCGGCCTTGCCGAGCCGGTAGAGCCTCCCCTGGGTGACCAGCTCTTCCCGGACGCTGATGTGCGGGTCGACACCGCCCGCCTGGGCCACGTACCCGCACTTCTTCCGTACGCCCGCCGGGTCGGCGAGCAGGTCGCGGCCGGCGACGGTGGCCGCGCCGCCGGTGGGGGCGAGGAGCGTGGTGAGCATCCGCAGGGTGGTGGTCTTGCCGGCTCCGTTGGGGCCGAGGAGGCCGACGATCTCGCCGGTCCTGACCGTCATGTCGATGGAGCGGACGGCTTCCACGGGGCCGGTCTTCGTCGCGAAGGTCCGGGCGAGCCCGGCCGTGCTGATGATTGGCATAGCGACCACAAAAACAGAGTCACTTAAAAATTGCAATGACACCAAATATTCAGGAACCCCAGGGCGTCCTACGATGGGCCCATGGCTGAGGGACTCAGGGAGCGCAAGAAGCGCCGGACCAGACAGGACCTCTCGGACGTGGCCACCGGTCTCTTCCTGGAGCGGGGATTCGACGCGGTCACGATCGCCGAGATCGCCCGCGCGGCCGACGTCTCCGTCAACACGGTCTACAACTACTTCCCGACCAAGGAAGACCTCTTCCTCGACCGCAGCCAGGGCATCGTCGACCGCCTCTCGCGGTACGTCCGGGGCCGGGACAAGGGGGAATCCGCGGCCGACGCCGTCCTGCGCGAACTGCGCGTCCAGGTCGAGGGTGTGTCCCCCGCCGTCGGGCTGATGGAGGGGTACGCCCGGTTCATGCGGGTCATCGAGGGCGCGGACAGCCTCAAGGCGCGCCTCTGGCACGTACAGCAGGAAGCCCTCCGGCATCTGGAGCAGACGCTTCAGGAGGAGTGCGGCAACGGGCCGGGAGACCGGACCGCGAGTCTGGTGGCCGGTCAGCTCGCCTGGGTGCACGGGACGCTCATGGCGTACATCGGCGGCGAGATGGTGGCGGGCCGCAAGGCCGCCGAGGTGTCCCGCGACGCCCTCGTCCTGCTCGACGACATCGAGGAGCTGCTGGGCGAAAGGGTGCTCAACTACGCCCGGCGCGCCGCCGAATGACACATCGCGGTGTGATGTCCGTCATTTGAGACGTGACGCGCATCTCTTCACCGCCTCAGCGCCCCTCACGGGTACTAACCTCCGCCGGAGAGCACGGAACAACAAACGCCGAGAAAGCATAGGGGTGCCAACGTGGCCAGGAAGCTCGCCGTCATCGGCGCCGGACTCATGGGGTCCGGTATCGCGCAGGTCTCCGCCCAGGCGGGCTGGGACGTCGTGCTGCGTGATGTCACCGATGCGGCCCTGACGCGTGGCCGTGACGGCATCAAGGCCTCCTACGACAAGTTCGTCTCCAAGGGCAAGCTCGCGGAGTCCGACGCCGAGGCCGCGCTCGCCCGCATCACCACGACCACCGACCTCGACGCCGTCGCCGACGCGGACATCGTCGTCGA
Source organism: Streptomyces sp. NPDC026062 (assembly GCF_055568375.1). Classification (NCBI taxonomy): domain Bacteria; kingdom Bacillati; phylum Actinomycetota; class Actinomycetes; order Kitasatosporales; family Streptomycetaceae; genus Streptomyces; species Streptomyces sp. NPDC026062. The sequence goes on along the minus strand of NZ_JBVHOQ010000010.1, from coordinate 111,144 downwards.
GGCGGTCTTCGAGAAGCTGGAGGTGAAGCACGAGATCTTCCGGGCCCTCGACAAGATCGTCCGAGACGACGCCGTGCTGGCCTCCAACACCTCCGCCATCCCGATCACCAAGATCGCGGCCGTCACCGAGCGCCCGGAACGCGTGGTCGGTGTGCACTTCTTCTCGCCGGTCCCGATGATGCAGCTCTGCGAACTCGTACGCGGCTACAAGACCAGCGACGAAACCCTCGCCGCCGCGCGGGAGTTCGCCGAGTCGGTCGGCAAGACCTGCATCGTGGTCAACCGCGACGTGGCCGGCTTCGTCACCACCCGGCTGATCTCGGCGCTCGTCGTCGAGGCCGCCAAGCTCTACGAGTCGGGCGTCGCCTCGGCCGAGGACATCGACATCGCCTGCAAGCTCGGTTTCGGCCACGCCATGGGGCCCCTCGCCACCGCGGACCTGACCGGCGTCGACATCCTGCTGCACGCCACCGGCAACATCTACACCGAGTCCCAGGACGAGAAGTTCGCCGCTCCGGAGCTGATGCGCCGGATGGTCGATGCAGGTGACATCGGCCGCAAGAGCGGGCAAGGCTTCTACACATACTGATCGTTTTCGGTCCCCGGCCGCCTGATGCGCCGTCCATCAGACCCGGGGCTTCGGGGGCCCGCCTTCCGGAACCAGGGAATCCACAAGGGGTTCACGGTGGGCCCCGGTCACTCCACGGAGTGAATTCGGTATCGGTTCGCTTACAGACGGCAACCTCCCTGTCATTGCCGCAGTCAGTTTGGGCAGAGACAGTTTCAGACAGACCGATCACGCCACGGAGCATTCCAGGGGAGCGCATATGCACATCAGGGGCGACCACGCCGAGCTGGTCGTCGGGGGCCGCCTCGATGTCCGAAGCGCGGCGGACGCCCGTACGGTCCTGCACTCGGCGCTCGACGACGGAGCCGGCGATCTGGTGCTCGACCTGACCGAGCTGGATTCATGGGACGCGACCGGGCTGGGCGTCATCATGGGTGCGCACCGCAGGGCCGGACGCGCCGGGCGGCGGCTGGTGCTCCGCGGCGTACCGCCGCAGATGCAACGCCTGCTGGTGGCCACCCGGCTGCACCGCATCCTCGCCATCGAAGGCGGAATCGCCGCGGAATCCCTGCCGCGCGTCTGACGACGCCCGGCGGCGGACGCCCGTCCCCGACTACTGGGGCGAAGCCGTGCAATCCTCACGAGACCGTGATCTGTGGGGCGGCGCGGCACCCCGGATGTTCGTAGATACTGTGCGAAGGTTTAGGGTTCGGCCGTCTGCCGATTGACGGACCCACCTGGCGGACACCGGACCGTGGGCGACAGCTGGACGTGCGAGGCCGGGAGGGACAACCGCGCTCGACGCGTCTTGGGGGCTTTGGCGATGGACCCGATACACCGGGGGCCGGAAGAGTTCGGCCACGACGGCAACGGCTTCGCCGAGGAAGCCGGCCGACGCCGTCCTCCCCGCGATCCGCTGACGCCCGATTTCGGTCAGCAAACACCGCAACAGGTCCGCATCGTCCCGCTCATCGCCGGCGACCTCCTCCTCACCGTCAACCCCGTCGACGGCAGCGAGGTCGAACCGTGCCCGCCCGGGGAGCAGCCCGCCGCACCCGTCCGGCGCACCCCCGCGGAGCGGGCCGACCGTGAGCGGGCCGCGGCGCCCCCGGTGCCGGCCGGACCTCCCGTCCTCCGGCTCCCGCTGCTGCGGCGCGAGGACGAACGTCAGCGGCTGACGCGTCTGCTGGCCCGAGGCCGCTCCGTACGGCTCACCGGACCGGCAGGTTCCGGCCGAACCTCGCTGCTGAACGTCGTCGCCGCGGACTGCGCGGACATGGCACCCGACGGAGTCGTCCGGCTCAACGGCCACAAGCGCACCGTCACCGACCTCCTCCACACCCTCTTCGAGGCCGTCCACGACGCGCCGCTGCACCGCCCGGACCGGGAGCTGCTGCTGGAGAAGCTGCGGTCGACCGGCGCCGTCGTCATCCTCGACGACCTGGAGTTCGGCGGCGCCGCGCTGGACGAGCTGTTCGACGCGACACCCGAATGCGCCTTCCTGCTGGCCGCCACGCCCGAGGTGGCCGCGCCCGGCCCCGGCTCCCACCTCGAAGAGGTCTTCCTCACCGGCCTCGACCGCGCTGCCTCGGCCGACCTGATGGAGCGGGTGGTCGAGCGGAAGCTCACCGAGGAGGAGGCCAACTGGGCGGGCGACCTCTGGTTCGAGTCCGAGGGCCTGCCGCTGCGTTTCGTCCAGGCGGGCGCCCTGCTGCGCCAGCTCGACCTCCTGAACACCGACCCCCACGCGTACGACGAGTACGGCTACCTGGAGAACCCTCCCGTCACGGAGCCGCAGGCGGCCGAGGGCTCCGGCCGCACGGCGGAGGAGGTGGCGCTGCCCAGCCTCGGCGAGGGCGCCGCACCCGCCGCGCTGCTCGCCTCACGGCTGAGCGAAGCCGCGCGCGACACCCTGCGCTTCGCCGTCGCCCTCGGCGGCGAGGTGCCGCACCAGGCGCATCTGCCGGCGCTCGTGGGGGACACCCACGCCGACGCGGCGCTCGGCGAACTGGCGGGCTGCGGGCTGCTCTCCCCGGCCGGTTCCCGCTACCGGCTGGCCGCGGGTGTCCTCGCCCAGCTGGAGGCCGCCGGATACGGCGAGGACGCCACCGGCCGGGCCCGGACGGTGGCTCAGCACTACGCCTGGTGGTCCGGGCACCCCTCCGTCACCCCCGCACGGGTCGTGGCGGAGGCCGATGCGATCGTCGCGGCGATGGCGCAGCTGGTGCCGGGGGACGGGGCCGGCCGGACGAGCGTCGCGGTGCTGCTGGCCCGCAGCGCCTCGCCCGCCTTCGCCGCCGGGCTGCACTGGAGCGCCTGGGAGAGGTCCCTGCGGATCGGCCAGGAGGCCGGCCGGATCGCCGGTGAGGTGGCCGAAGAGGCTTACTTCCACCATGAGTTGGGCGTGCTCGCCCTCTGTACGGGCCACCTCGACCGGGCCAGGGCCGAGCTGGAGACGTCCGTCAGCATGCGCGGGGCGCTCGCCGACAAGTCCGGTGCGGTCGCCGGGCGGCGCGCGCTCGCCCTGGTCGAGGACCGCTCCGGCGGACCGGTCGCGGGCGGTGTCACGGCGACCGCGGAGATACCGGCCAACCCCCTTCTGGCCTCGCCGCCGCGCGGTACGCCGGCCGCCATACCTGTCTCGGTCCCGAAGCCGTACCCGGACGACACCATCGTCGTATCCGCGCAGAGCGCTCCGGCGCCGGCCGGTGAGGGGACGGGCGGCCGTTTCGCGATGCTGCGCGGGGCCCGGCGCAATGTGGTCGCCGCCGGCGCGGGTGTGCTGCTGGCGGGAGTGCTCGGCACCGTGGTGACCCTCGGGCTCACCTCGAACAGCGATCCCCAGGGCGACCCCGGAGCCTCGACCGAGCAGTCGGTGACCGAGGGCGGTGACACGGAGGAGGAGCTGCCGGCCGAGGAGTCCACGGACGGTACGACTCCGTCCGCCGGGCCTTCGGGTTCCGCGTCCGCCTCGTCGTCGACGACGCCGGACCCGTCGGGAAGCGAGTCCGCACCGACGGACGGAAGCGGGGCGTCGTCCCCGGGCGCCACGGCTTCGGAGACGGCCCCGTCGTCGCCCGGTGAATCGTCGCCGGGCAGGCCCACCCCGACGCGTACGACGCCGAAGGACCCGAAGCCGACGCCGACGAAGTCGGATTCGTCCTCGGCCAGCCCGTCGACGACACCGCCCGAGCCGACCGACTCGCCGAGCCCGACGGACCCGGACCCCGAGCCGACGGAGCCGACCGAGCCCGATATGTCGGACTCGGCGAGCGGACCGTCCGGGGCGGACGCGAGCCCGTCGGTCGTCTGAGCCGGTGCGCCCCCGCGGTGGGCGCCGTGCCGTCGGTCGTCGGCGGGCCCGGGGTGCGTATGCCCGTCCGGCGGGTGTGTGCCGGACCCTGCGCGGAGGGTTCCGTTCTCCACCGCCGGACGGGCTCGAGGGTGCCGGACGGGCTTGAGGCGTCGGTCCGCCTCGGGGGCCGGCCGGTCAGAAGAGCCTGAGCTTGTCGTCCTCGATGCCGCGCATCGCGTCGTAGTCGAGGACCACGCAGCCGATGCCCCGGTCCGTCGCCAGGACGCGGGCCTGGGGCTTGATCTCCTGGGCGGCGAAGATGCCCTTCACCGGTGCCAGGTGGGGATCGCGGTTGAGCAGCTCCAGATAGCGGGTCAGCTGCTCCACGCCGTCGATGTCGCCGCGCCGCTTGAGCTCGACCGCCACGGTCCGGCCGTCGGCGTCCCGGCACAGGATGTCGACGGGGCCGATGGCGGTGAAGTACTCGCGGCGGATGAGGGTGTAGCCCTCGCCGAGCGTCTCGATCCGGTCGGCGAGCAGTTCCTGGAGGTGCGCTTCCACGCCGTCCTTGATCAGGCCGGGGTCGACACCCAGCTCGTGGGACGAGTCGTGGAGGACTTCCTCCATCGTGATGATCAATTTTTCGCCCGCCTTGTTCACGACGGTCCAGACGCCCGCGGTGTCGTCGGCGCCCTCCTTCAGGGTGCAGGGCGGCGACATCCAGTTGAGCGGTTTGTACGCCCTGTCGTCGGCGTGAATCGACACGCTCCCGTCCGCCTTCACTAGGATCAGACGGGGAGCGGAGGGCAGGTGGGCCGTGAGCCGGCCCGCGTAGTCCACGGAGCAGCGGGCGATGACGAGACGCATGGTCGGCAACGCTACTCGACGACAGGTGCTCGACGCGATTCACCCACCCGTCACTCCCTCCCCGCCCGGGAGTGACCCTTTCTGGCTTGCCCCTCTTTGAACCCCTTCGTTGTTGGCCGGTTGTGTTCCCAATCTCCTGGTGCGGCCCGGACTGCGCCCTTAACGTGGATGCAGGAGGTCGCCGCGCGTGCACGCTGCGTCGCCGTCCTTCTTCCCTGCCCGTAAGGCCCCGGCCCTCCGTCGGGGTCGCGAGAGGAGAACCCATGTCGCTCGACGTCTCACCGGCGCTGTTGGAACAGGCCGAGCGAGGCGAGGTCGACGAAGCCGACTTCGTCGACTGCGTCCGGACCTCCCTGCCCTACGCATGGGAGATGATCAGCTCGTTGGTGGCTCAGCTGAAGGTCGACGGCGGTCAGTTCGCCGACAACCAGACGCCGCCGCCCAACGAGCAGGCACGAGGTCAGCTGCTGCGTGCGCTCGCGAGTGATGCGATTCGCGGTGCGCTTCAGCGGCACTTCGGAGTGCGCCTGGCATTCCAGAACTGCCACCGCGTCGCGGTGTTCCCGCTGGACGCATCGGTCGATGACCGGCTGGCCAAGTTCACCTCGGTGAGGGGCCAGTTGCTCAACCAGTCGCCCGGACTGCGGGACTGCTGACGTCTTCTGCTGCCGTTCCGGGCCGCGGGAGGTGCGACTGGTCCGGGGCGGCAGCTCCCGTACGTACACCGTGAAAACCGTCTGTGTGGGCTATTCGAGGAGCGGCAGCACCTCGTTGCCCAGCCGCGTTACGTTCTCCTCCGTGGTCACGAGATCTCCGGAACCCTCCACCAGGAGCGCGAAGCGGGTGATGCCCGTGCGCTCCGCCGTGGCCGCGAGGCGGTCGGCCGCGAGCCGGGGAGGCCCCACCGGATGAAGCCCGCACAGCAGCTCCGTGTAGTCGACCGGGTCACGCATCACCCGGTGCCGGCCGTCGACCGTCACATGGGCGCCCAGCCCCTGCCGCAGCCAGCCGGGCATCGCCTTCACCAGCGCCTCCCGGGCGTCGTCCGCGTGATCCATGATCTGGGCCACGCCCGCGGACACGTGCCCCGCCTCCCGTACGCTCTGTGGCGAACGGCCCGCGGCGAGGGCGCAGGAGCGCCAGAACGCGACCATCCCGGCCTTCTCCTCGTCACCGCAGTGCATGCCGAGCAGCATCGGCAGGCCGTTTTCGGCGGCGAGTTTCACGCTCTTCGGCGAGGTGCACGCGACGATCACCTCGGGGCCGCCGGGGCCCTCGCCGCCCGCCTCGTCGAGCAGCTCGTCGGCCCGGGGGACCACCGCCACCTCACGGAAGCCGTAGCGCTCCCCGCGGCCGGCCACCCGGGCCTCGCGCAGCCAGTCGAGCAGCAGCCCCAGAGAGTCCGGGAAGCCGTTCTCGTACGCGTCGAGGCCGCCGCCGAACACCTCCAGGTCGATCCAGGGCCCGCCCCGGCCCACGCCGAGGCTGAACCGGCCTCCGCTGGTGAGGTGCAGCAGCGCGGCCTGCTCGCCGAGCGCGACCGGGTGCTGGGTCGGCAGCACGCTCACCGCCGTACCGACGCGGATTCTGCGCGTGCGGCCGAGCAGCAGCGCGGCCAGCGTGACGGCGGACGGGCAGACCCCGTACGGCACGAAATGATGTTCGGCCAGCCAGACCGAGTCGAGACCGGACTCCTCCGCGACCTCGGCGGACCGGATCGCGCGATGCAGCGCTTCCCCCGGGCCCTGCCCCGGAAACTGAGCTGCCAGTACGAACGTTCCCACACGCATCGCCAGATACCTCCTTGCGGCCGACGCGGCTCTCCCCTACTGGCAACAACGTCTGACACGTGCCAAAGGCACGGTCACGACGGGAGGTTGTTGCGATTTTCCGCTAACCCGTCCCGTTCCGGGCGGTGCGGAACGTCTGCCCCCGCCGAATGGCCCTACGCTTGAAGGGAACTGCCCAGCCTGCCCCGTGAGGTGTCACGTGTCCCCGCGCCGAAACCGTCCCCGAGGCGGCGAGAGCCCCACCGACAGCGCGAGCGCGGCGGGGGACCGGTACGGGGGCGGAGGACGTGCGGAGGAGTGGCAGGGCGAGGAGTGGTCGGTCCGCCCGGTGAGCGGCGCGAGCGCGGCGGGCAAGCGCTACCGGTGCCCCGGCTGCGACCAGGAGATCCCCTCGGGCATCCCGCACCTGGTGGCCTGGTCCGAGTACGGCGGGATCGACGACCGCAGACACTGGCACAAGGCCTGCTGGAACGCGAAGGACCGCCGCACCACACGGGTGCAGCGGTCCAGGAACGCGCCTCGGTACTGAGAACCGCCCTCGGGGCGGCCTCGGGGCTCAGACGTCGCGGGTGTTCATCGCCAGGTAGGCGCCGCCCAGAGCCACGGCGGTCACGCCGAGCATGATCCACAGCGGGTCCCAGCCGGACGGTCCGCCGGACGAGGTGACCGAGTTGTCGTAGAAGATGCTGAGCTGGTTGGGGATCGAGTACTCCAGGAGCCATTCCTGGAGCGAGGCCAGCGAACTGGCGAACATGAAGATCGCGAGCACGAGCGGCAGCAGCACCACGCCGATCATGATCGTGATCGCTCCGGCCGAGTGCCGGATCAGCGCGCCGACCGCCAGCGAGAGCAGCCCGAGCGTCGCGATGTAGAGGCCCACGCCGACCGTGCTGCGCAGCCACTCGTCACCGCTGGGCGCCGCCGCGTCCAGGACGGACGTCTGGATCAGGGCGACGACCGTGGTCAGCACGGTCGTGAGTACGAAGGTGAGCAGGAAGAAGACGATCGCCTTCGCGCTGAGCACCCGGGCCCGGCTCGGGCAGGCCGTCAGCGTCGTGCGGATCATGCCGGTGCCGTACTCCGACGCGATGGTCATCACGCCGAGCGTGATCACGCAGATCGTCCCCAGAAGGACCCCGAAGAACCCGAGGCTGAGCACCGGGGTGTCGCTGATGTCGGCGTCGGACGCGCTGACCACGACCGCCGAGAGCACCCCGATGCCGAGCAGCAGCACGATCATGACGCCGAGCGTCCACATCGTGGAGCGCACGGAACGGATCTTGGTCCACTCGGAGGCGAGCGCGTCGCCGAGGGTGGCCGGGCGGACCGGGATCGGCGAGGTGTAGTAGCCGGTCTGCGTGGCCTGCCCGTGCTGCTGCTGGGGAGCGGGAGGCTGCTGGTGGGCCTGCTGCTGGTACGGCGGCTGCTGGTGGGGCGGCTGCTGCTGGTAGGGCGCCTGCGGCGTGGACGGCGTTGTCATCGGGAGTCCTCGCTGGTGTCGCTCTTGGTCAGGTCTGCGGGGGGTCCGGCAGGCGCTGCCGGGGCGGGAGCGGGGACGGGGGCGGCGGCGGGGACCGCGGGGGCCACTGCCGGTGCCACAGGTGTTTGGGCGCCCGCGTACGGGTTCTGTCCGGGCGGCGGCGGGGCGTACCAGCCCTGCTGCGGTGCCTCGGGAAGGCTCTGCGGGGGCGGGGCGTACCCCTGCTGCGGCCCGTATCCGCCGGGCTGCTGCGGGGCCTGCAGATGGGCCACCAGGTCGGCCGTCGAGCGGTAGTCCACGGCGCCCTGCGTCATCCGCATGTACGCCTCCTCCAGCGAGGCCTGGTGCGGCGACAGCTCCCACAGCCGGACGTCCGCCCGATGGGCCAGATCGCTGATCCGGGGCAGCCGCAGACCGGTGATCCGCAGGGCCCCGTCCGGCTCGGACATGACCTGGCCGCCCGCCTCGGTGAGGGTGGCGGTGAGCTTCTCCCGCTGCTCGGGCCCGTCGTCCGGCACCCGGACGCGGGCGAAATCGGCCGAGTTGGCCGAGATGAAGTCCGTGACGCTCATATCGGCCATCAGCTGGCCCCGGCCGATCACGATCAGGTGGTCGGCGGTGAGGGCCATCTCGCTCATCAGGTGGCTGGAGACGAAGACCGTACGGCCCTCGGAAGCCAGCATCTTCATCAGATTACGGACCCAGAGGATGCCCTCCGGGTCGAGACCGTTGACCGGCTCGTCGAAGAGCAGCACCTGCGGGTCGCCCAGCAGTGCGGCAGCGATGCCCAGGCGCTGCCCCATGCCCAGCGAGAAGCCCCCGGACCGCCTCCGCGCGACGTCCTGGAGGCCGACGACCCCCAGCACCTCGTCGACCCGGGCGGCCGGGATACCGGCGAGCTGGGCGAGCGAAAGCAGGTGGTTGCGCGCGCTGCGTCCGCCGTGTACGGCCTTGGCGTCGAGCAGGGCGCCCACCTGACGCGGGGCGTTCGGCAGATTGCGGAAGTCGTGGCCGCCGATGGTCACCCGGCCTGCCGTCGGCCGGTCCAGGCCGAGAATCATCCGCATCGTGGTCGACTTGCCCGACCCGTTGGGACCGAGGAACCCGGTGACGGCGCCGGGCCGCACCTGGAAGGAAAGGTTGTACACGGCCGTCTTCGCGCCATAGCGCTTGGTCAGGCCGACTGCCTCGATCATGCTCCAGCCCCATCGACTCTCTGTCGTCGGGGCACAGGCCATCGGCCGTACGCCCCCCGTATGAGTGAGGAGGATATCCAGGCCTTGACGGTTCCGGCCAAGTCGTTACCCGGGCGAGTCCCTCCCGATGACCCTCGCCGCAGCGCGTTCCTCGGCCCTTTCAGCGGCCGGCCCCTGCCACGGAAAGGGATCCGCGGCAGGGGCCGGGCGTCGCGCTTCGTGAGGCGGCGCAAGGGGTCGGGCGTCGCGCTGCTCGCGTACGGCGTCGGGCGTCGCGCTTCGTGAGGCCGCGCAAGGGGTCGGACGTCGCGCTGCTCGCGTACGGCGTCGGACGTCGCGCTGCTCGCGTACGGCGTCAGGCGTCGCGCTTCTTGAGTACGACGAAGCCGCCGATCACCGAGGCCGCCACCCACGCCACCATGATCAGCAGCCCGCCCCACGGTCCGTACGGAGCCGGATCGCTGTTCATCGCGTCGGGCACCACCTGCATGATCTTGGAACCGGCCTGGTCGGGGAAGTACCGGGCGACGCTCTTGGCCCCCGGGACGGCCGACAGGATCTGCGAGACCAGGAAGAAGAACGGCATCAGGATGCCGAGCGACAGCATGGAGCTGCGCAGCATCGCCGCCACGCCCATGGAGAAGACCGCGATCAGACCCATGTAGATACCGGCGCCGAAGACCGCCCGCAGCACGTTGTCCCCGCCGATGCCGATGCTGTGGTCGCCCAGCAGCGCCTGGCCGAGGAAGAACGAGACGAAGCTGGTGACGAGCCCGACCACCAGGGCCAGCACACCGGCCACCAGCATCTTGCTGAAGAGGAAGGTGGCGCGCTGCGGCACCGCCGCCAGGGAGGTATGGATCATGCCGGAGCTGTACTCCGTACCGACCACCAGGACACCGAAGACGACCATCGCCAGCTGGCCGAGAATCATCCCGGAGAAGCTGACGAACGTGGGGTCGAAGGTGGCACGCTCGGCGTCGGAGAGATCGTCGAACTGGGCGTTCATCACCGCACAGAGCGCGGCACTCATAGCGACGGTGACGACGAAGGCGGAGATCAGCGTCCAGGTGGTCGAGGAGACCGTGCGGATCTTGGTCCATTCGGAGGTCAGGACCGCGGGTACCGATGCCATCGCTGTCACACCCCCGTTCCGGTGCCGGATCCACCGGTTCCCGGGGCGTTACCGGGTGGCTGATTCCACTGGTCGCCCCAGTGCGGTCCGACCGGCGGCGGTGCCGCACCGCGCTCCGAATGCGCGTGGTACTCCACCGAGTCCGCCGTCATCTGCATGAACGCCTCCTCCAGCGAGGCCCGCTGGGCACTCAGCTCGTGCAGCACGATCGTGTGCCGGGCGGCGAGCTCGCCCAGCGCCTCGGTGGTGGCGCCGTCGATCTCCAGCGTGCCGTTGCCCGACTCGACCGCCACGATTCCCTCCGCCTGCAGGACGTCCCGCAGCCGCTCCTGCTGCGGGGAGCGCAGCCGCACATAACTGCGGGAGTTCTCGTGGATGAAGTCGGCCATCGAGGTGTCGGCGAGCAGCCTGCCCTGTCCGATCACGATCAGATGGTCAGCGGTCAGCGCCATTTCGCTCATCAGATGCGAGGAGACGAAGATCGTCCGGCCCTCAGCGGCGAGCGCCTTCATCAGATTGCGGATCCAGTGAATTCCCTCGGGATCCAGACCATTGACGGGTTCGTCGAACATCAGGATCTCGGGATCGCCGAGCAGCGCCGAGGCGATTCCCAGGCGCTGGCCCATACCGAGGGAGAACCCCTTGGACTTCTTCTTCGCCACCGCGGTCAGGCCGACGGTGTCGAGCACCTCCGCCACCCGGCTCCGGGGGATCCGATTGCTCTGGGCCAGACAGAGGAGGTTGTTGTAGGCGCTGCGGCCACCGTGCATCGACTTGGCGTCCAGCAGCGCGCCGATGTGCTTCAGCGGCTCCGACAGCTCGCGGTAGTGCTTGCCGTCGATGCGCACCGATCCGCTGGTGGGATTGTCGAGATCGAGCATCATCCGCATCGTGGTGGACTTGCCCGCCCCGTTGGGTCCCAGGAAACCGGTCACCATCCCCGGTCTGATCCGGCACGACAACTGGTCGACGGCAACCTTGCTGCCGAAACGCTTGGTGAGGCCATCGAGCTCGATCATGCGCTCACGCTAGAACGGCCGCGCGCCCGGCGCCACCACAAGGGCGGAACCGGGCGCGGGGAATGGGGACCGGCCGGAGTGTCAGCAGGTCTGCCGGGCCGGGAGGATCAGCGGGTCTGCTGGGCCGGAACACCGCGGGTGGCGGGCTCCTCGTCGGCGGGGGAGCCGGCGGCCGCCACTGCGGCACCCGTCAGCGTCGCCAGCATCTCGCGGACGTTGGTCAGCTGCGCGTTGATCGAGTCGCGGCGGTTGGTGAGCGCCGCCAGCTCGCGCTCCGATTCGCTGCGGATCCGGTCGGCCTTCGCGTTGGCGTCGGCCACGATGTCCTCGGCCTGGCGCTGAGCGGTCTCCACCGTCTGACGGGCGCGGCGCTCGGCGTCCGTGCGGAGCTTCTCGGCCTCCAGCCGGAGCTGCTCGGCGCGGTGCTCGATCTCGGCCAGACGCTTCTCCGCCTTGGCCTGACGGGACGCGAGGTCGCGCTCCGACTGATCGCGGCGCTTGGCCAGATTGGTCTCGAAGTCCGCGGCGGCCTGGGCGGCCTTGGCGCGGGTCTCCTCGAAGAGGGCGTCGGCCTCCTCGCGCTTCTGGGCCGCGTCCTTCTGCGCGTCCGAGCGCAGCGTGGTGGCCTCACCCTTGGCCTTCTCGACGATGCGGACACCGTCGTCCTCGGCCTTGGCCTTGCGCTCGGCGGCGAAGGTCTCGGCGTCGTTGCGCACCTGCTGGGCGGCGGACTCGGCGAGCTCGCGGTGCTGCTCGGCGGCGCGGCGGGCCTCCTCACGCAGGTCCTTGGCCTCCTCCTCGGCAAGGCGGAGAATCTTCTCCACACGCGCGCCGAGACCCGCGTACGACGGTTCCGCGTCGTTCACCTGAGCCTGGGCGTTCTGCGTTTCGAGGTGGAGCTCCTCGATGCGCTTTTCCAGAGACGTGATGCGGGTGAGAGCACTATCACGGTCGGCGACGAGCTTGGTAATGCGGTCGTCCACCTGACCGCGGTCGTAACCACGCCGCACGAGCTCGAAGCCGAATGGGGAGGAAGGGTCACTCATGGGGTTCCTGTCGAAGTGAGACCGGTGAGGTGATAGAGGGAATCCTAGGCGCCAGAGCGGCGTGTCATCGAGCAGATGCCTGTTTGATCTGGAGAATGACACCCCTTTTGAGTGGCGGACCCCCGTAACCCTTGCCACCCGGAGGGTTGAACAGCCCTGACGGATCATGGGAAAGCACCGGATGACTACCCATCCGACTGCTTGCCACCCGTACGAGTGCCCGCCGCAGCCGTGGTCTTGGCACCGCCGGACGGACCGGCACCCGCGCCCTTACCGCCGGCCCCGGGGGTCTCGAAAGACTCCAACGCCTCCAGGACGTCCTGGACACGGGAGATCTCCGTGTTGATGTCCTTGCGCCGGCGCACCAGAACATCGAGCTCGCGCCGTCCCTCGTCCACCGTCTGCTTGGCCTCGGCCTCGGCCTCGGCCCGCAGCTGCTCGGCTTCGCGCACCAGACTGGCCTTCTTCTGCTCGGCCTCCTTGAGCAGCGACTCGGCCCGCTTCACGGCGGCGATCCGGACCTTGCTCGCCTCCGAGTTGGCGTCGGACAGCAGCTCCTTCGCCTTCGCCGCGGCCTCGTCGCGCTGCTCGGTCGCCGCCTTCATCAGATGGTCGACGCGCTCGCCGGCCGTCTTCATCTGCTCCGACGTCTCCCGCCGGGCGCGGTCGTGCAGCTCCTGGATCTCGCTCTCCAGGCGCGTCCTGAGCTCCTCCGCCCGCTCCCGGATCTGAGTGGCGTCCCGGCGGGCACCGACCAGCAGTTCGTCCGCGTCCGTCCGGGCCCGCTCCACCAGGGTGTTGCCCTCGACGGTCGCCTCGGAGGTGATCCGCACGGCCTCCTTGCGGGCCGCCCCCACCATCGTGTCGGCCTGCCCCTCGGCCTCGGTGGCAGCGCGCAGCGCCTCCTCCTGGGCCTTGTTGATGAGCTGGTCCGCCTGCTCGGCGGCGTCGGCACGGCGCTTCGACGCGGACTCGCGCGCCTCGTCCAGCAGCCGGTCCGCCTCCTGACGGGCCTCGGCGCGCATCTGCTCGGCCGCCGCTTCGGCATCGCTCCGCAGCCGCTCCGACTCCTCACGCGTACGGGCGGCGTGCTCCTGCGCGGAACCGACGGTCGCCGACGCCTCCGCCCGCAGCCGCTCGGCCTCGCCCGCCGCTTCATCACCGAGCCGGGCCGCCTGCTGCGCCGCCTCGGTACGGATCCGCTCGGCCTCGGCCGTGGCCTCGGACACCAGTCCGTCGGCCTGCTCGGCGGCCTGGGACCGCATCCGGTTGGCGTCCTCGCGGGCCTCGGCCCGGCTGCGCGCCGCGTCCTGCTCGGCCGAGGCCAGGGCATCGGACGCCTCGGTGCGCATCCGCTGGCTGTACTCCGCCGTGTCGGCCCGCAGCTTCTCCGACTCCGTGATCGCCTCGGACACGGTCCGCTCGGCCATCGCCGTCGCGGCCTCGGACTCCTCCTGCGCCACCCGGCGGACCCGGGCCGCGTCCTCGCCGGCCCGCTCCCGCTCCGCGTAGGCATCGGAACGGACCCGGTCCGCCTCCTCCTGCGCCTCGGACTTCGTCCGCTCCGCGACATGCTCGGCGGCGGAGCGCAGCCCGGCGATCTCCGCCTCGGCCTGTTCCTGGAGCCCGCTGACCGAATCCCGCACCTGCTGAGCGGTCTGCTCGGCGGCGGAGACCATCTCGGCCGCCCGCGCGTCCGCCTCCTCGACCAGGCGCTGGGCCTCGGCCTGCGCCTCCTCGACGCGCTTGCGGGCGGAGGCCAGCAGCTCCTCGCTCCGCTCGCGGGCCCGCTCGCGCTCCTGATTGGCCTCGGTACGGGCCGCGTCCAGGGTCTCCTCGGACTCACGGCGCCGCCGGTTCGCCTCCTCCTGGGCGGCGGCCAGCGCCTCGGCGGCCTCCGTGCCCACGCGTTCGGCGGCGGCGGCGGCCTCCGACCGCACCCGGTCGGCACTCTCCTGCGCCTCGGTCTTCAGCCGCTCGGCCTCGGCGGTCGCCTCGCCACGCAGCCGTACGGCGACGGACTCACCCTCCGCACGGGACTGCGCGGCGTCGGCCGCGGCCTCGTCGCGCAGCCGCTGGGCCTCGGCCTCGGACTGCTCCTGGAGCGTGCGGATCCGCTCGGCGGCCTCGGCGCGCAGCCGCTCGGACTCCTCGTTGGTCTCGCGCCGGACACGCTCCGCGTCGGTACGCGCCTCGCCCAGCGTCTGCTCGGCGGCGGTGACCCGGGTCTCGGCCTCGCCGTGCAGCCGGGTCAGCTCCTCGGCCGCCTCCGCCTGCCGGGCCGCGATCGCACGCTCGGTCTCCTCGCGCAGCTCCGAGGCCGCCTGCTCGGCGGCGGCCGTGGCCGACTGTGCCTGCTCCTCGGATTCGGTACGCAGCCGCTCGGCCTCGGCGCGGGCCCGCTCAAGGGCCTCCTCCGCCTGCTTCTTCAGCGCGGCCGCCCGCTCGGTGGCCTCACCGCGGACCCGCTCGCTCTCGGTGCCCGCGGCGCCGCGCAGCTCCTCCGCGTCGGCCTTGGCCTCGGCCAGCAGCTCCTCAGCGGTCTTCGCGCCCTCCTCGATCTGCTGAAGCGCCTCGCGACGGGCCTCACCGCGGATCCGCTCACCCTCGGCGACCGCTTCGGAACGCAGCTGCTCGGCCTCGCCGCGCAGCCGGCGCGCCTCCTCCTGGAGCTCGACCGTCTTGGCCCGGTACTCCTTGGTGTCGTCCTTGGCCGCGCCCTTGAGCTGGTCGGCCTGTTCGGCGGCCTCGCCGCGCAGCCGGTCCGCCTCGGCCTCCGCCTCACGGCGGATCCGGTCGGCCTCCTCGCTCGCCGCCCTGGTGGCCGACTTCGCGTCGTCGGACGCCTTGGTCAGCACCTCCTCGGCGGCACGGGCCGCCTTGGCGAGCTGGGCAGCGGCGTCCTCGGCGGCGGCGGTGCGCGCGCTGTCGGCCGCCTCGGAACGGAGCCGGTCCGCCTCGGCACGGGCATCGGCGAGCGCCTGCTCGGCCTCCGCCTTGAGCGATTCGGCGTCCTTGGTGGCCTCGCCCACCAGCCGGGCGATCTCGGACTTGGCGGTACGGGTGCGCTGCTCGTTCTGCGACTCGGCGCCGGCCAGCCGCTTGACGGCGGCCTCCTTCGCCTCCGCCAGCACCTTCTCGGCCTCGACGCGCGCCTCGCGCAGCTGGGTCTCGGCCTCCTGCATGCGCTGCTCGGCGGCCCGGTTCAGCTCGGTGGTCTGCTGCCGGGTCTGCTCGGTCTCGGCCGTCGCCGACGTACGCAGCTGCTCGGCGTGTGCGGTGGCCTCCTGGGCCTGGCTGGAGGCGGCGCCCAGCATCCGCTCGGCGTCCTTGCGGGCGCGCAGCAGGATCGACTCGGCCTCGGAACGGGCGGACTCGGCCTCGGAGCCGAGCCGCTGCCGCGTCTCGTCGGCCAGCCGGGAGGTCTCGGCCCGGGCGGCGCTCAGCGCCTGCTCGGCCTCGGCCCGCGACTCGTCCAGCAGCCTGCGGGCCTGGGACTCGGTCCGGGCCCGCAGCTGCTCGGCCCACGCCACGTTCTCGTTGACGTGCGACTCGACGGTCTGGCGGCGCTCCGCCAGCTCCTGGTCGAGCTGCTGGCGGCGCTGCACGGCCTCGTTGTGCAGTTCGGCCTGGAGCCGCGCCTGGTGCTCGGCGTGCTCCTGAAGGATCCGCTGCGTCTGCGCACGGGCGTCGCGCAGCTCGCGCTCGGCGTCGTTGCGCAGCTGGTCGGCCTGGATCTGGGCATTGCGGAGCAACTGCTCCGCCTGGTAACCCATGTCCGCGCTGTCGTAGGCGGGACGGGTCGCCAGACTGCGCCGGGCCTCGTGCAGCTTGGCACGCAAGACCTCGACCTGGTAGCCGAGGTCCTCGGCATGCTGGACGGCCTTCTCCCGGTCGGTTTTCAGCCGGTCCATCTCGGCTTCGAACCGCGAGAGATGGTCGTCTTCAGCTCGGTGGCTCTCCTGGCGTTCGTAGCCCCGCACTGCGCGGTCCCATCCTTCCCCGAGCTCTCAACTTCTCCCCCGAGCTCTCGACTTCGTTCGAGCAGGGGATGCCCCACTGAGCAGGGGAGGCCCCAACCCTGGTCGCAAACTCCGAACGAGGACCGTTCGCCGGCGAACGGTCCCCCGGGGAATGGTGACAGATCAACGGCTGAGGACGCGGCGCGGCCCCGACCCGGCCCCGGCCCGGAAAAGCCCACTCTACCGGGCCGGGTATGCCTCGGGTCAGTGCTCCGTCCGGGACGTGACCAGTTCGGTCAGCACACCGTGGCAGTCCTTGGGGTGCAGGAAGGTGATCCGGGACCCCATCGAGCCGGTCCTGGGCTCGTCGTACAGCACTCTGACCCCCTTCTCCCGGATGTCCGAGGCGTCCGCGTCGACGTCCGCCGTACCGAAGGCGATGTGGTGCACACCCTCGCCATTCTTGGCCAGCCATTTGCCCACGGCGGAGTCCTCGCGGGTCGGTTCCAGCAACTGGAGGTACGAGGCGCCGCCGTCCGACGTCTCGTTGATCTTGAGCATGGCCTCCCGTACGCCCTGCTCCTCGTTGATCTCGGAGTGGAACACCTCGAACCCGTAGGTCGAGCGGTAGAACTCGACGGTCTCGTCGAGGTCGAAACAGGCGATCCCGATGTGGTCGATTCGCGTCAGCATGGGACCAGTGCAGCGCTCGGAGCATGGTTACGCAACGTGCGCGCGATCACACCCGTTGCCGGATGACGGGTGAGGTACCGCTCAGTACATTCGAGTAAACCCTCGTTCACAACCAATCCAAGGGGCTGCGCCTCATGTCAGGAACGACCGGTACCACCTCAGTGATCGTCGCGGGCGCCCGTACGCCCATGGGCCGTCTCCTCGGCTCTCTGAAGAGCTTCTCCGGAGCCGACCTGGGCGGCTTCGCCATCAAGGCGGCGCTGGACCGGGCCGGCATCGGCGGCGACCAGGTCGAGTACGTGATCATGGGCCAGGTGCTGCAGGCCGGGGCGGGGCAGATCCCGGCACGCCAGGCAGCGGTCAGGGCGGGCATCCCGATGAACGTCCCCGCGCTCACCGTCAACAAGGTGTGCCTCTCCGGGCTCGACGCCATCGCCCTGGCCGACCAGCTGATCCGTGCCGGTGAGTTCGACGTCGTCGTCGCCGGCGGCCAGGAGTCCATGACGAACGCCCCGCACCTGCTCCCGAAGTCCCGCGAGGGCCACAAGTACGGCGCCATCGAGATGCTCGACTCGATGGCGTACGACGGTCTGACCGACGCCTACGAGAACATCCCGATGGGCGAGTCCACCGAGAAGCACAACACCCGCCTCGGCCTGGACCGTGCGGCCCAGGACGAGATCGGCGCCCAGTCCCACCAGCGCGCGGCCGCCGCCCAGAAGAACGGCATCTTCGAGGCCGAGATCACCCCGGTCGAGATCCCGCAGCGCAAGGGCGACCCGGTCCTCTTCTCCAAGGACGAGGGCATCCGCGCCGAGACGACCGTCGAATCGCTCGGCAAGCTGCGCCCGGCCTTCGCCAAGGACGGCACGATCACGGCCGGCACCTCCTCGCAGATCTCCGACGGCGCCGCCGCCGTCGTCGTCATGAGCAAGGCCAAGGCCGAGGCGCTGGGCCTGGACTGGATCGCCGAGATCGGTGCCCACGGCAATGTGGCGGGCCCGGACAACTCGCTCCAGTCGCAGCCCTCCAACGCCATCCGCCACGCCCTGAAGAAGGAGGGCATCGGTGTCGAGGACCTCGACCTGATCGAGATCAACGAGGCGTTCGCCGCCGTCGCCGTCCAGTCCATGAAGGACCTCGGCGTCACCTCGGACAAGGTCAACGTCAACGGCGGCGCCATCGCGCTCGGGCACCCCATCGGCATGTCCGGCGCCCGCGTCGTCCTGCACCTGGCGCTGGAGCTGAAGCGGCGCGGCGGCGGCACCGGCGCGGCGGCGCTGTGCGGCGGCGGCGGTCAGGGCGACGCGTTGATCATCCGGGTACCGGGCAAGTAGTCGGTACGGGCGAGCGAGGAGGCCGAGCGTGAAGGTGGACGTCCCCACCCTGGTCGAGCAGGCACGAGAAGGCGGGCCACGTGCGGTGGCCCGGCTCATCTCCCTGGTGGAGGGTGCCTCGCCGCAGCTGCGTGAGGTGATGGCGGCCCTGGCGCCGCTGGCCGGCAACGCCTACGTCGTCGGCCTGACCGGATCGCCGGGTGTCGGCAAGTCCACCTCCACCTCGGCGCTGGTCTCCTCCTACCGCAAGGCCGGCAAACGGGTCGCGGTGCTCGCCGTCGACCCGTCGTCGCCGTTCTCCGGGGGAGCGCTCCTCGGGGACCGGGTCCGGATGTCGGACCACGCGTCCGACCCGGGCGTCTACATCCGCTCCATGGCCACCCGCGGCCATCTCGGCGGTCTGGCCTGGTCGGCGCCGCAGGCGATCCGGGTGCTGGACGCCGCCGGCTTCGACGTGATCCTGGTGGAGACGGTGGGCGTCGGCCAGTCGGAGGTGGAGATCGCCTCCCAGGCCGACACCTCCGTCGTCCTCCTCGCCCCCGGTATGGGCGACGGCATCCAGGCGGCGAAGGCCGGAATCCTGGAGATCGGCGACGTCTACGTCGTGAACAAGGCCGACCGGGACGGCGCCGACGCCACGGCCCGCGAGCTCAACCACATGCTGGGCCTCGGGGAGTCCAGGGGCGCCGGCGACTGGCGGCCGCCGATCGTGAAGACGGTCGCCGCCCGGGGCGAGGGCATCGACGAGGTCGTCGAGGCGCTGGAGAAGCACCGGGCGTGGATGGAGGAGCACGGCGTCCTGGCCGGGCGGCGCACGGCCCGTGCCGCCCGCGAGGTCGAGACGATCGCCGTCACCCGGCTCCGTGAACGCATCGGGGACCTGCACGGCGACCGCCGCCTGGACGCCCTCGCCGAACGCATCGTGGCCGGCCGCCTCGATCCGTACGCGGCGGCGGACGAGCTGGTCGCCGGACTCACCAACGGGAACTGACGGTTCCCGGGCGGCGTGCGGGCCGCCCGGGAACCGCTCCCGGTCCCCGCGTCGCGAGACGCCCGGGTCCGCCCTGTCGGGCCGTCGGGCGCGCGTGGCAGGATGCCACCGGACGCGATGCCGGACGTCCTGTGCTGCGCACACCGGGGGAAAACGCATGCTGGGACCGTTACGCGAGGACTCGCCCGCACACATCGGGCCCTACACCGTGCTGGCCGGGCTCGGCGTCGGCGGCATGGGTGAGGTCTACCTCGGACTGCGCGAAGGCGGTGGAGCCGGGACGGAGCCCGTCGCCGTCAAGACCGTACGCCGTGAGATGGCCCGGGACCCCGGCTTCCGGCAGCGCTTCCGCCGCGAGACGGAGCTCGCCCGCTCGACGCGAGGCCCCCATCTCGCCCCGCTCCTCGATTGCGACGCGGAGGCGGAGGTTCCGTGGCTGGCCACCGCCTATGTCGCGGGGCCGACCCTGTCGTCCGCCGTCCGCCGCTCGGGCGCGCTGGGCGAGGAGGAGGTGCGCATGCTGGGCGCGGGGCTCGCCCGCGCCCTGGAAGCCGTCCACGCCTCCGGAGTCGTGCACCGTGACGTCAAGCCGGGCAATGTGATGCTCGCCGCCGACGGGCCGCGCCTCATCGACTTCGGGATCGCCCGGGACATGGGTGCCTCCGCGCTCACGACCACCAGCCGCATGGTCGGCAGCCCCGCCTTCATGTCCCCCGAGCACGTGGCGGGCAGCGGACGGGTCGTGACCGCGTCCGACGTCTTCTGCCTGGCGTCGGTCCTCTGTTTCGCCGCCACCGGCCGTGACCCCTTCGGCGACGGTCCGGTGGCCGCGGTGCTGTATCGCGTGAAGTACGTCGAGGCGGACCTCGACGGCGTACCCGAGGCCCTGCGCGCGGTGCTCCAGGACTGCCTGGTGGCCGACCCCGCCGCCCGCCCCACCCCCGCGGGGCTCGCCGCGCGCCTCGCCCCGGAGGGCTCCGTGCGGTGGCCCGGCCCGGTCGCGGCCCACATCGGCGAGTACGAGCGGGAGCTGGCCTCCGTACGGGCGCTGGGAGGACCGCTGCTGCCGGGATACACCCCGACCGAGGCGGCGACGGGCAGCCGGACACCGGCGGACCGGCTGCCCACCCGGAGACCGGGGCTCCCGCCGCCCGCCGCCGCTCCCGCCCGTCCCGCCCGCCGCCGTCGTCTCCTCGGGGCGGCGCTGGCCGCCGTCGTTCTGGCGGGGGCGGCCGCGGGCGGTCTGCTGGCGCTGCGGGACGGCGGCGGCGGTGAGGGAGGGGGCGGCAGCGGCCCCACGCCCTCGGGTCCCGCCGGCTGGAAGGCGTGGCACGCGACCTTCTCCGGCACCCCGCTCGGCTGCACGGCCGGTCAGGAAGCGGTGGTCTGCCGTATGGCGGACGGATCGTACGAGGCGCTCTCCACGTCCGACGGCAAGAGCCTCTGGACGTACGCGGCCGTCGAGGAGCAGGGCGGCGGGGACGCCCGGATCAGTCCCACCGGGCAGTTCTTCATGCCGGGAGGCGCCACCCTCCCCGTGGCGGACGCGGACGCGGTGTACTTCGCGACCGGCAACCGCCTGCTCGCGGTCGACGCGAAGACCGGCACGTCCCGCTGGGAGGCCCGGACCGGCGGAGCCCACATGGCGTGGAGCTCACCGCGGGTGGCGGACGGGATGGTCTTCGCGGACATCGGCGACCTGCCCGACGGTTCCGAGATCGCGGCCTTCGACGTGCGGGACGGGACGGAGAAGTGGCGGAAACCGCTCGTCGGGCAGGACCTGGCCCAGGCCGAGCGCGGCGATTTCTGGCCGCTGGGCGCCCAGGACGGGGTGCTGTACGTCAGGAACGAGAAGGGTCTGCAGGCGTTCGGCACCAAGGACGGTGCGAAGCGGGACACCGGCTGCCCCGACGAGACGCCCTCCGACTTCGCCGTCCACTGCCCGGAGACCCAGGACGGCACCGGCGGGGAGGACCCGCCCGCCGCGGTGGGGGCGTACGCGTCGGTGGTGGCGGAGACCGACCGGGTGACGGTCTACCGGACGGGCGCCTCGGAGCCGGCGGGCGAGGACGCGGCAGCGGACACCGAGGAACCGGAGATCGTCCTGGTCGGGCGGGCCGACGGCAGGATCCTGGGCCGCTACGGCCTGGGCAAGGACGCGGAGGCACGCAAGAAGAACCCGCCCTCCGCCCCGGCACTCGTCGACGGCACCCTCCTCTGGGCGGACACCGACGCGCTCCACAGCGTCGCGCTCGGCGACGGGGTCAGCCCGGGGCCCCTGAGGCGGACCCCCATCGAGGACGTACCGGTCCCCGAGATCGAGGACCCGTACGACCCCGCCTACGGCACCGCGCTGGGCAAGGAGAACACGCCCCCCGAGATCTTCCCGGCGGGCCGGGCCGTGCACATCGTCTACCGCCACGGCATCGCCGTCTCCGTCGCGATCCCCGGCCGGGACGCGTCGTGATCGGGCCCCTGCCTCCCGGGAGCCGCACCCGCGTCGGTCCCTACCGACTGCTCGGGCTGCTCGGCGCGGGCGGCATGGGCGAGGTGTACCTGGCGCGCGAGGACGGCGCCGCGCCGGTCCCCGGCGCACCGCTGGCCGGGCTGGTCGCGCTCAAGACCGTGCTCCCCGGACTCGACCTCGACGACGGGTTCCGGATCCGCTTCCGCCGCGAGATCGCGGCGGCCGGTGCCGTGCGCAGCCCTCACTCGGCGGCCCTCGTCGCGGGGGACGCCACCGGTGCGACTCCGTGGCTGGCCACGGAGTACGTCCCGGGCCCTTCGCTCGCCGAGGCGGTCAGGCGCACGGGCCCGCTGCCCGAGGCCGTGGTCCGGGCCGCCGGTTCGCGCCTGGCCCTGGCACTCGCCGACATGCACGCGGTGCGGGTGCTGCACCGGGACCTCAAGCCGGGCAACGTCCTGCTGGGCGCCGAGGGGCCCAAGGTGATCGACTTCGGGATCGCGCAGGCCTTCGAGGCCACCCGGCTCACCCGGACCGGTGTGGTGGTCGGCAGCCCCGGCTACATCTCGCCCGAACACGTCAACGGCTCCCGCGCGCTGGTACCGGCCTCGGACGTGTTCTGCCTCGGAGCGGTGCTGGCCTTCGCCGCGTGCGGACGCGGTCCCTTCGACGACCCGGACATGGCCGCGGTCATCTTCCGGATCGCGCACGGTGAGCCCGAACTCGGCCGCGTACCGGCCGGGTTGCGGACGGTGGTCGAGCGCTGCCTCGCCACCCGGCCCGAGGACCGGCCCACCCCGCACGAACTCGCGGCCCTGCTCCTCCCGGGACTCCCGGGAGATGTGCCCGGCCGCTTTCCGTGGCACGACCCGCTCCGGGAGCAGTTCGCCGCCCACACCGAACAGGCCCTGCGCTGCGCGGCGTCGGTCCGGGCGGCCCCGCCGGTGCCGTCCGCACCGCCGCAGAGCCCGCCCGCGCCACCCGAGGCCGCCCGTCGGCGGGGGCCACTGGTGGCCCTGGCCGCGGTCGCCGTGGTCTGCGCCGTTCTGGGCGCCGTGTACCTGCCCGGCCTGATCGACGGCGACGACGACGCTCCGGCCGCCGGACGGCCCGGTGCGTCGGCCCCGGCGTCCTCGTCCGGGCCCGCGGTCGTGCCCGGGGCGGACGCCGGCCGCACCGACGACTTCGGGTCCCGTGACGGGAAGCTCGCCGCGCGTCCGGCCGGCTGGAAGCCCTGGACGTCCGGGGAGGGCATGGGGGAGTACGGCTGTGCGCTGTCGGCCGGGACCCTCGTCTGCTCCGGTGAGCGCGGTGTCACCGCCTTGGACGCCGCGACCGGCCGTGAGCGCTGGAACCTCCCGGACGAGCGGGGGTCCGACGCCGGTACGGCCGGCCGGGCCGTCGCCGCGGTGGAGGACGGCACGGTCTACGCCTTCGTACGGGACGAACTGGTCGGGCTGCGCCTCACCGACGGCAAGCGGGTGTGGCGGCGGCCCCTGCCGGACGGTTGTCTGGGGACGGGGGCCGTGTACGCGAACGGGGTCGTCTACTACGTCGCCCAGGTGAAGGGCGGATCGGCCGGAACCCTGGTGGCCCAGCAGATCACCGGGGAGAAGAAGGCCCAGAAGTGGGCGGTGGACTACGACGAGTTCGACTTCACGCTCCTCGCCGGCGACGACCGGGTGGTGGCCGTGGGCAGCGACGTCCGGGTCTTCGACGCCGCGACCGGTGAGCGCCTGCCGGGCGGCGGGGAGCAGAAGGCGGGGTGCGGTCATCCCGTGCTCAAGGACGGCGAGCTGATCTGTGTCGCCGGGGACAGCCTCACGGTGACGGACCTGTCCGGCGCCGCCCGCCCTCGCGTCCTGGCCAAGGGCATGGAGGGGGCGATGAAGCCGGCCGTGACGGCGGACGGCACGGTGGTGGTCTCGACGCCCGGCCGGGTGCGGGCCTTCCGGCTGAGCGACGGTGAGGAGCGGTGGCACCACGTCGACACGCTGCTCGACGAGGCGGTCGGGGACGTCTCGATCGTGGGCTCCAGCGCGTTCGTCCACGCGGACGTCACGGTGGACTCCTACGAACTGGACGCCGAGGGAACGAACCCTCCAGGCCCGGGCAAGGTCTTCTCGCTGCTGCCCGTTCGCGGGACCACGCCCGCCCTGATCGCGGTGGACGAGGCCCTGTTCCTCTCCTCGCCGGACGACGGCACGGTCCTCTCCGGGTTCGCGCCCTGAGGCGGTGCCGGACAGGA
Organism: Streptomyces sp. NPDC026062; assembly: GCF_055568375.1. NCBI lineage: Bacteria > Bacillati > Actinomycetota > Actinomycetes > Kitasatosporales > Streptomycetaceae > Streptomyces > Streptomyces sp. NPDC026062. The sequence continues at coordinate 87,053 of NZ_JBVHOQ010000010.1, read as the reverse complement.
CCGTGGCGACGGCCGCTTCGAGGGGACGGATCAGTCGTCGTCGCTGTGGTCGTCGTCCCGGTCCACGGTGACCCTGCCGTTCGAAGCGTCCACGCGCAGCTCGTGCTCCCTGCCGTCCTTGCCGGTGACGTCGACGTCCCAGCGCGGCGCCCCGTGCCCGGCGTCGTCATCGTCGTCGTCCAGTTCCACCGACGTCACCGTGCCGGGCCGCTGGGCGAGTGCCGCCTTCACGGCCGTGTCCAGGGAGACGTCCGCCGAACGGGGCGCGTGCCGGTCGCGGCCGTCGTGGTCGTCGTCCTCGCGGCCGGACAGCACCGTGCCGTTCGAAGCGTCCACGGTCACGTCGTGCCAGACCCTGTCCGACCCGTACACGTCGAGCTCCCAGACCGTACGGGAGCCGTCGTCATCGTCCAGCTCGGCCTCGGTGACCGTGCCGGGGACGGCCTTCAGTGCGGCGCCGACGGCCTTGTCGACGGCGATCGGGCCTGTCCGCGCGGGGTTTGCGGAGGTCCCGGTGCCGTTCTGGGCCATCCGGTCCGCGATGGCCGCCCGGTCGTCCCTTACCGCGCTGCCGGAGTCCGCCAATGCGGCGGTCGCGACGAGTCCGCCGCCGACGAGTACGGCCGCCGCGAGGGTGGCGGCGGCGATGCTGCGCTTCATGGTGGTCCTCCTCGATGGGATGTGCGGTGCGACGGGAACCACACTGGCCCGGCGATGCTGAACGCAGGCTGAAGGCGGCTGAAGGCTTCTTCAGGTTCGGTTTGGGAAGCTCTCCCCATGCGCCTGCTGATCGTGGAGGACGAGAAACGTCTGGCGACGTCCCTGGCGAGGGGACTCGCCGCCGAGGGCTTCGCCGTCGACGTCGTGCACGACGGCCCGGAGGGGCTGCACCTGGCGGGCCAGGGCGTCCATGACCTCGTGGTCCTCGACATCATGCTCCCCGGGATGAACGGCTACCGGATCTGCGCCGCCCTGCGCGCGGCCGGGCACGAGATGCCGATCCTGATGCTCACCGCGAAGGACGGGGAGTACGACGAGGCGGAGGGCCTCGACACCGGCGCCGACGACTATCTGACCAAGCCGTTCTCGTACGTCGTGCTCGTCGCCAGGGTCCGGGCACTGCTGCGCCGCCGGGGCGGTTCCGCCTCCCCGGTGCTGAGCGCGGGCACGCTGCGGATGGACACCGCCGCCCGCCGGGTGCACCGGGGAGAGGACGAGATCGCGCTCACGGCCAAGGAGTTCGCCGTACTGGAACAGCTGGCGCGGCGCGTGGGCGAGGTGGTGAGCAAGGCGGACATCCTGGAGCACGTCTGGGACTTCGCCTACGACGGCGACCCGAACATCGTCGAGGTGTACGTCAGCACCCTGCGCCGCAAGCTCGGCGCGGCCGCCATCCGCACGGTGCGCGGCGCAGGCTACCGGCTGGAGGCACCATGAGGTCGGTACGGGCCAGAGCGGCCCTCGGGGCCACCGCGGTGGTCGCGTTCGCGCTCGCCGCCGCGGGGCTCGCCGTCCTCCTCGTCCTGCGCGCCAACCTCACCGACCAGGCGGGTCTCCAGGCCGAGGTGGCGGCCCGGGAAGTGGCCGGTCAGCTGGCCCTGGACGTGCCGTACGACGAGCTGAGGACGGGCGACGAGGAGGAGCACCCGGTCCAGGTGACCGACGAGGACGGCCGGGTGGTGGCCGTCTCCGAGGACCTGGAGGCGATCTCGGGCACCGGCACGGACCGGGTCACCCCCGTCCCCTCCGGCCGGACGGGCGAGGACCGCCGCGACGACGACGATGACGACGACGGGGCGGGGAGCGCCGGTCCCGCCCGGGGCGAGGTCTCCACCGACGACCCCGACTTCACCGGCGGCACCGCCACCGTCGACGGCGACCGCGCCGACTACCGGTTCGCCGCCGTCGAGGCCACGAACTCCGCGGGACTGACCCTGACCGTCCACGCGGGCGCCCCGCTCGCCGCCGAGCAGCGGGCCGTCGCCAGCGTGCGCGGTGCGATGCTGGCCGGACTGCCCGTCGTGCTGCTCGTCGTCGCCGGTGTGACCTGGCTGGTGACCCGGCGGGCGCTGCGCCCGGTCGAGGGCATCCGGCGCGAGATGGCCGCGATCACCGCGTCCGAGGATCTGAGCCGACGGGTGCCGGAGCCCGGTTCGCACGACGAGGTCGCGCGGCTGGCCCGTACGACCAACGAGACGCTCACGGCCCTGGAGGCCTCGGTCGAGCGGCAGCGGCGCTTCGTCGCCGACGCCTCGCACGAACTCCGCAGCCCCATCGCCTCGTTGCGCACCCAGCTGGAGGTGGGTGCCGCGCATCCGGAGCTGCTGGACGTGACGGGAGCGGTCGCCGACACCGTACGGCTCCAGGCGCTGGCCGCCGATCTGCTGCTGCTGGCCCGGCTGGACGCGGGGGAGCGGCCGGGCGCCGCCCGGCTGGATCTCGGCGCGCTGGTCCACGAGGAGGTCTCGCAGCGCACCGGAGACCGGATCCCGGTGGCGGTGTCGGTCGCGGCGGCCGGTGGCTTCGAGGTGACCGGTTCACGCGCGCAGCTGGCCCGGGTGATAGGCAATCTGCTGGACAACGCCGAGCGGCACGCGCGGGGTTCGGTCGCGGTCGACGTGCGCGGCGAGCGCGACGGTGTGGTCGTCGAGGTCGCCGACGACGGGGACGGCGTTCCCGAGGCGGAGCGCGAGCGGATCTTCGAGCGCTTCGTACGCCTCGACGACGCCCGTACCCGTGACGAGGGCGGGGCCGGACTCGGCCTGGCCATCGCCCGGGACGTGGCTGCGCGGCACGGGGGCCGGCTGACCGTGGCGGACGCGGCGGAGCGAGGCGCCCGGTTCGCGCTGTGGCTGCCGGACGCCCGCCCGCCGGACACCGGCCGGATCAGAGCTTGCCGCGCCGCCCGTGCAGATGGTCGGCGACCGGGGTGAGGGCCGCGTGCAGCTGCTCCAGGGCCTCGGGCGTCAGCAGGTCCATGAAGTGCTTGCGGACCGACGCCACATGGTGCGGAGCGACCTTGCGCATCGTCTCGGCGCCGGTCTCGGTGAGGACCGCGTACAGCCCCCGGCGGTCGGACTCGCAGTTCTCCCGGCGGACCAGTCCCGCGCTCTCCATGCGGGTGATCTGGTGCGAGAGTCTGCTCTTGGACTGAAGCGTGGCACCGGCGAGGTCGCTCATCCGCATGCGCTGGTCGTCCGACTCCGAGAGGTTGACGAGGATCTCGTAGTCGTTCATCGTCAGGCCGAACGGCTGGAGGTCCTTCTCCAGTTGATGCGTCAGCAGCCTGCCGACGTCCAGGTGGGTGCGCCAGGCGCACTGCTCCGCGTCGCTCAGCCAGCGGGTGGCCGTCTCGGTCTCCATATATGGATTCTACCTAAGAAGTTGAAAGCCGGACGAAGTAAGGGAATGTGACACCGGGCACGCGCTCGCAGACTGGGCGCAGGCGTTCGACGTCACACTCCGCAGACTATCGCTCACGAACCGAAGTGATGGTGGAAGTCCCCCTGCCGGCCGGGCCTGCGGGGTCCGGACCCAGGTTGACCCGCGCCCGGGATCCCCGCCTGCTGCGGCAGGGCCCCCGTCGGCTGCTCGGCCATCAGCGTCTCGCTGGACTGGAGCAGCACCGTACCGGCGCCCACGAACTCGAACTGGTGCTCCTCGCCCGAGGCGCCCCCGAACCCGGTGAACGCCCGGAGCCCGCCCAGTACGCCCGTCATGTAGCCGTGGTCGTAGTGGTGGCACGGTGAGGGGCAGTCCGCCCAGCCGACCAGCGCCTGCGGGTCGACCCGCAGCGGCGGCTCCATGAAGACCACCGGGCCGTTGGACGCGGCGACGAACTTGCCCGTACCGATCAGCGTCAGGAACCCCGGCACGATCGACTGCTTCAGCGCCAGCGTCGGCTGATAGGCGAGGAGGTTGCCCGACCGGATCGTCAGGTTCCCGTCGTCCAGGTCGTAGGAGTTCACGTCGAAGGCCCGGTCCGCGAGCAGCATCTTCCCGCTGCCCTCGGCCACCACCCAGTCGCTCGCGTGCAGCGGGGAGTGGAAGCTCGTACGGATCAGCCGCTCGAAGCGGCCGTGCCCGATTCCGTTGAACTCGATCCGCCCGTAATAGGCGATCATCTTGCCCTTCTGCAGGAACCACTGGCTCTCCTTGAGTTCCACGCAGAAGGTGTACGCGTTGACGTTGTCGTCCGACGGCAGCGTCATCGGGTCGAAGACCACGGGCGTGCTCACAGCTTCTCCTCCGACGCCTGGACGTACACCGCACCACTGCCGCTGAGCTCCAGCTGGAACCCCTCGCCGGAACCGCGCCCCACCATCTCGCGCCAGCCGAGCGCGGTGGAGAGCTTGTTGCGCACATCGCCGTGGTGGGCGACGTACGCCTGCGGGTCCACATGCACGTCGCGGCCCGGCGCGATCGGCAGCTCGATGACCCCGCCGTGCGCCATCACCGCCACCGCGCCGTGCCCCTTGAGTGTCGTGGTGAACAGGCCCTGCCCGCTCACCTGGCCGCGCACCATGCCCATCACGCCGCCCTGCGAGCCCATGAACATGGTGCCCTGCTGAAGTGCCCCGTCGAAGGCGAGCAGCCGGTCGGCCTCCACATAGAGGGTGTCCCCGGCCAGATTGATCACCTGGATGTGGTGGCCGCCGTGGCCGAACATCACGGTGCCGTTCCCCTCGACGGTCATCAGCGGAGTCGCCTCGTTCGCCAGCCGGCGGCCGATCATCGACATCACGCCGCCCTGGCCGCCCTGGATGTTCGGCGTGAACGACACCTCGCCCCGGTAGGCCAGCATCGCGCCGCGCTGGCTGAACATCTTCTGGCCGGGGATCACCGTCGCCTCGACCATCTTCGAGTTGATCTCGCGGAACGGCATCAGACATTGCCCCCGATCGTGTTCCGCTCGCTGGGCTGCACGTAGACGAGGCCCTCGCCCTCGAACCGGATCTGGAAGGACTCTCCCGACCCCTCGCCCATCAGTGTCCGGAAGTTCACCCCGGACTGGAAGTGCTGCTGGAGGCTGCCCTGGTGGGCGATGTAGGCGCCCGGGTCGACGAAGAGCGGGTACTGGGCGGAGACCCGCAGGGCCACGGCCTCCCCGTCCGACATGATCGCCGCCTGGCCGGTTCCCTCGACCGTGGTGGTGAACAGGCCGTTGCCCGAAGCGCTGCCGCGCATCCCGGTGAAGGTGGTGCCGGTGCGCAGCCCGGCGCCGGTGCAGAGCAGATTGCTCGCTTCGACGTACAGCTTGTCGCCGTGCAGCGAGACGAGGCTGATCTCGCTCGCGCGGTCGGCGAAGTAGCAGGTGCCCTGCCCGGTCACCTCCATCACGGCCATCTGCTCGCCGGTCAGCCGGCGGGTCACCATGCCGCGCAGGCCCTCACCCCCGCCGGTCATCTTCTTGAACGTCATCCGGCCGTCGTACGCGACCATCGAGCCGTTCTTCGCCTTGACGGCGTCGCCGGTCAGGTCGACGGCGAGCGTCTTGCTGCCTTGGAGTCGGAACATTGCCACCCGGCGACGGTAGCGGCAGGGGCTGTCGCCGGAACAGGGCCTGCGACACGATCCGGCCCCTGAAACGCATCCGGTACCGGACCCGGACGTAATCGGGACGTATCCCTTACACGGCGGACGGGGCGAATCCGTCCCGGGAGCCGCCCCCGCCGCCGGGTGCCGTGAGCGGCGATGCCACAATGGGGGCCGCTTGTGCCTGCGTTCACAAGCTGTCACCGTCCTCCCACCGAAGGTGCCCCCGTGGACATCAAGACCGCTACCGCCCTGCACCGGCTGCGCCTCATCTCGATTCCCGAGGCGCTCTCCTTCCCGGCGCTGATCCTCTTCGGCTCGGTGCTGAGCCGGGTCTCCGACATCGACTTCCTGATGATGCCGCTCGGCATGCTGCACGGCCTGCTCTTCGTGATCTACGTCGTGCTGCTGCTGGACGTCTGGGGGAAGACCAAGTGGCCGCTCAAGCGCGTCGCGTTCTTCTTCCTGCTCTGCGTACTGCCCTTCGGCGGCCTGTACGGCGACAAGGTGCTGAAGCGCTACGAGGCCGACGGCGTCATCGCCGCCCGCGCCCGCCGGGAAGGCACGGTCAGCGCATGATCGTCGCCTTCTCCGTCAGCCCGCTGGGGGTCGGCGAGGACGTCGGCGAGTACGTCGCCGACGCCGTCCGGGTCGTACGCGAGTCCGGTCTGCCCAACCGCACGGACGCCATGTTCACCTCCGTCGAAGGTGGGTGGGACGAGGTCATGGACGTCGTCAAGCGCGCTGTCGAGGCCGTGGAGGCGCGCGCCGGGCGGGTCTCCCTCGTACTCAAGGCCGACATCCGCCCGGGGGTCACCGACGGTCTGACCTCCAAGGTCGAGACGGTGGAGCGGTACCTGGCGGACTGACGCCACCGCTGCCCGCACCCGAGGAGCCCCCTGCCGCACAGCCGGCCGGGGGCTCGGCTCATTGCGGCGCCGCCAGCGCGATGCCGAGCGGCGTCCGTTCGTAGAGCACCTGATGGCCGTATCTGTGCGATGTCAGCAGTCCCGCCGCCCGCAGCACCGAAAGGTGCTCCGACACGGAGGACGGCGCGAGGCCGAGCCGGTGGGCGAGCGCCGTGGTGCCGGCCGGCTCGTCCAGCGCGCACAGGACGTCGGCCCGCGCCCGTCCGAGCAGCCGCGCCAGCACCTCCGGGGTGCTGTCGCCCGGCTCCGTCCACAGCCCGCCGATGCCGCGTGCCGGGTAGACGACCGCGGGCTGCCAGGGGTCCTCGAAGCCGCCCACGGCATCCGGCCAGGCGAAGACGGACGGCATCAGGACGAGCCCCTGCCCGCCGAGCACCCGGGAGTGGCGGGCCCGCGTGGGGGCGATGGTGAGCGTGGAGTCCGCCCAGCTCAGCTGCGGGCTCAGCTCACCCAGCAGCCGCTCGAAGCCGACGGCGGCCAGCCGGCGCGAGTGGTAGGCCACATCCGCCTCCAGCAGGGCGCGCAACCGGGGCCAGTGCGGCGCGATCAGCACCCGCCAGGCCCGCTCCAGCAGGTCCGCCAGCTCCAGCAGGGTCCGCCCGGGATCGGCCAGCAGCGCCTGCCCGGCGGGGGAGTGCAGCACCTCCGGCCGGTCCGCCAGCGACCAGGCCATGTCCTGACCGGCCAGCCCCGGATCGACGGCCCGCACCCCCGCGATCTCCTCCTCGAACGAGGCGAGGGGCCCGAGCGGCGGTGGGCAGAAGAAGTCCGGGCTGTGGCCGCCCTCCACCATCAGCAGCCACAGCGGCTCCAGGCCGAGTCCGGAGGCCGCTTCCCGGATCCTGCGCAGCCACGGCAGGTGATACCCCTGCCGTTCGGGCCGCCCCAGCACCCGCACGGCGGCCTGCGTCTCCCAGAGCGGGGAGACCGCGAAGCGGCAGCGCAGCAGATCGCTCTCGTCGAAGTGCAGATGGACGGGCATACGGGGGCCTCGCGAAGATTCGGCTGGGGCCGAAAGTCTACGGAAGGCGGGGCGCGCTCCCGCAGGCTGCGTCCATGCCGAGAGACACCTGGCCCCTGACGGGCGGCCCCCGCGACGCGACGGACACCCCTGGCGGACCGCGTGCCCCGCACGAGCCCGCGCCGCCCGCCCCGCGCGCCACGGATCCCGCCCCCGCGGGACCGGCCCCTCTCCCGGCCCCGCACCCGGAGCGCGCCGGTCCCGACGACCCGGGCGGACCGCCCGCGCTCCGGGCGCCGGCCGGGGAGGCGACCGCCGCACCCGCCGAGCTGGGCGCTCCTGCCACGCCGGCCGCACCCGCCGAGCCCCGCGGCTACCGGGCCGTCTTCGCCGTACGGGAGTTCCGCGCGGTCTTCGCCGCACATCTGCTCTCGCTGCTCGGCGTCGTCGTCAGCGAACTCGCGCTCACCGTGCTCGTGTACGACCTCACCGCATCGCCCCTGCTCAGCGCCCTGACCTTCGCGCTCGGCATGCTGCCCTACCTGGTCGGCGGCACGCTCCTCGCCGGGATCGCCGACCGTTACCCGGCGCGCCGGGTGCTGGTCACCTGCGACCTGGTCTGCGCCGCCTGTGTCGCCGTGATGGTGCTGCCGGGCACCCCGGTCGCCGGGCTTCTCGGGCTTCGCTGCCTCGTCGCCGCCGTCTCGCCCGTCTTCACGGGGACCAGGATGGCCGCGCTCACCGACATCCTCGGCGAGGGCGACCTGTTCGTCCTGGGGCGCTCGCTGCTGCGGATCGTCTCGCAGAGCGCTTTGCTCGCCGGCTTCGGCGTAGGCGGACTGCTGCTCGCCGTGGTCTCCCCGCGCGGCGCGATCACGATCACCGTCGTCACCTTCCTCTGCTCGGCCGCGCTGCTCCGGCTGGGCACCCGTGACCGGCCCGCGCGCACCCGCGGCAGGGCGGGCCGCACGTTGCTCAAGGAGTCGCTGTCCGGCGCCCGGCTGGTGCTCGGCCACCGCCGGATCCGGGCGCTGATGCTGCTGTTCTGGCTGCCCCCGGTCTTCGTCGTCGCCCCGGAGGCGCTGGCCGCCCCCTACGCCGACGAGATCGGCGCGTCCAGCACCGCGCTCGGGCTGCTGATGTGCGCGATGCCGGTCGGCTCCATCGTTGCCGAGCTGTACGCGGGCGCGGCCCTCACCCCGAGGTCCCGCTCACTGATCGTGCTGCCGCTCGCCTCGGCCGGACTGCTGCCCCTCGTGCTGTACGGGTTCCGTCCCGGCGTGGCCCTGGCGGCCGTCGCGCTGGTGCTGGCCGGTGCGGGATCGGCGTACGTCATCGGCCTCGACCAGTGGTTCGTCGAGGCGGTCCCCGACGAACTGCGGGGCCGGGCCATGACGCTGCTCACCGCCGGACTGATGACCCTCCAGGGCGTCGGGATGGCCCTGGCCGGACTGGCCGCCGAGTTCTTCCCCGTGCACCGGGTGGTCGCCGGGGCCGGTGTCCTCGGCACGGTGTGCCTGCTGCTCCTTGCCGCCGAGGTCCGGAGAACCGCACCCGGTCACCGCGTTCGGACCGAAGTTCGAGACAGTGAGGACCGGCATGTGGCCAATGGGTAAGGTCGATGCCGTGCCGAAGCCGCTCAGTCTCCCCTTCGATCCCATCGCCCGCGCCGACGAACTCTGGCAGCAGCGCTGGGGCCCGGTGCCCTCCATGGGGGCGATCACCTCGATCATGCGTGCGCAGCAGATCCTGCTCGCCGAGGTCGACGCGGTCGTCAAACCGTACGGACTGACCTTCGCGCGGTACGAGGCGCTGGTGCTGCTCACCTTCTCCAAGGCCGGCGAGCTGCCGATGTCCAAGATCGGCGAGCGGCTGATGGTCCACCCCACCTCCGTGACGAACACGGTCGACCGGCTGGTGCGCTCCGGACTCGTCGACAAACGCCCCAACCCGAACGACGGCCGCGGCACGCTCGCCTCCATCACCGACAAGGGCCGCGAGGTCGTCGAGTCCGCCACCCGTGAGCTGGTCGCCATGGAGTTCGGCCTCGGTGCGTACGACGCCGAGGAGTGCGGGGAGATCTTCGCGCTGCTGCGCCCGCTGCGCATCGCCGCCCAGGACTTCGAGGAGATCTGAGAGGGGGCCGGGGGAGTCCGCTCCCGCCCCGGGCCCGCTGCAAGATCGCCCCGGGCGTCCGGTTACGCTCGATGGCATGAAACGCAGTGTGCTGACCCGCTATCGGGTGATGGCTTACGTCACCGCCGTCATGTTGCTGATCCTCTGCGTCTGCATGATCTTCAAGTACGGCTTCGACAAGGGTGAGGGACTGACCCTGGTCGTCTCCCAGATCCACGGCGTGCTGTACATCATCTACCTGATCTTCGCCTTCGATCTCGGCTCCAAGGCGAAGTGGCCGATGGGCAAGCTGGCCTGGGTGCTGCTCTCCGGCACCATCCCGACGGCCGCGTTCTTCGTGGAGCGCAAGGTCGTCCGCGAGGTCGAGCCGCTGATCGCGGGCACGGCCCCCGCGGCCGCCGCCAACGTCTGACCCCGACCGCCCCGTGCGAAGCACCGGGCGGTTTGTCATCGACATTTACTAGGACGTCCTAGTAAATTGAGAGGTATGGACGCTGACGCGATCGAGGAAGGCCGCCAACGCTGGCAGGCCCGCTACGACAAGGCCCGCAAGCGGGACGCCGACTTCACCACGCTCTCCGGGGACCCGGTGGACCCCGTCTACGGCCCCCGGCCCGGGGACACGTACGAGGGCTTCGAGCGGATCGGCTGGCCCGGCGAGTACCCCTTCACCCGCGGGCTCCACCCGACCGGCTACCGGGGCCGCACCTGGACCATCCGGCAGTTCGCGGGCTTCGGCAACGCCGAGCAGACCAACGAGCGCTACAAGATGATCCTCGCCGCGGGCGGCGGCGGGCTGAGCGTCGCCTTCGACATGCCCACGCTGATGGGCCGGGACTCCGACGACCCCCGTGCGCTCGGCGAGGTCGGCCACTGCGGGGTGGCCATCGACTCCGCAGCCGACATGGAGGTCCTCTTCAAGGACATCCCGCTCGGCGACGTCACCACGTCGATGACGATCAGCGGCCCGGCCGTGCCCGTCTTCTGCATGTACCTGGTCGCGGCCGAACGCCAGGGCGTCGACCCGGCGGTGCTCAACGGCACCCTCCAGACGGACATCTTCAAGGAGTACATCGCGCAGAAGGAGTGGCTCTTCCAGCCCGAGCCCCATCTGCGTCTCATCGGCGATCTGATGGAGCACTGCGCCCGCGGCATCCCCGCCTACAAGCCGCTCTCCGTCTCCGGCTACCACATCCGCGAAGCCGGGGCCACGGCCGCGCAGGAGCTCGCCTACACCCTCGCCGACGGCTTCGGCTACGTGGAGCTCGGCCTCTCCCGCGGCCTCGACGTCGACACCTTCGCCCCCGGGCTCTCCTTCTTCTTCGACGCGCACCTCGACTTCTTCGAGGAGATCGCCAAGTTCCGCGCGGCCCGCCGGATCTGGGCCCGCTGGATGAAGGAGACGTACGGCGCGAAGACCGACAAGGCGCAGTGGCTCCGCTTCCACACCCAGACCGCCGGTGTCTCGCTCACCGCGCAGCAGCCGTACAACAACGTCGTACGCACCGCGGTCGAGGCGCTCTCCGCCGTCCTCGGCGGCACCAACTCCCTGCACACCAACGCCCTCGACGAGACCCTCGCGCTTCCTTCCGCGCAGGCCGCCGAGATCGCGCTGCGCACCCAGCAGGTGCTGATGGAGGAGACGGGCGTCGCCAACGTGGCCGACCCGCTGGGCGGCTCCTGGTACGTGGAGCAGCTCACCGACCGGATCGAGGCGGAGGCCGAGCAGATCTTCGACCGGATCAGGGAGCGCGGCACCCGGGCCCACCCGGACGGACAGCACCCGATCGGGCCGATGACATCGGGCATCCTGCGCGGCATCGAGGACGGCTGGTTCACCGGTGAGATCGCCGAATCGGCCTTCCGGTACCAGCAGTCGCTGGAGAAGGGCGAGAAGCACGTCGTCGGCGTCAACGTCGCCCACGGCTCGGTCACCGGCGACCTGGAGATCCTGCGGGTCAGCCACGAGGTCGAGCGCGAGCAGGTCCGCGAGCTCGCCGGCCGCAAGGCGGACCGCGACGACGCCCGGGTGAAGGCCGCGCTGGACACGATGCTGGCCGCCGCCCGTGACGGCTCCAACATGATCGCGCCCATGCTCGACGCCGTACGCGCGGAGGCGACCCTCGGCGAGATCTGCGGGGTGCTGCGCGAGGAATGGGGCACGTACACGGAGCCGCCGGGCTTCTGAGTCCCTGCGGGAGCCCCGCCTGCCTCCGCCACCGGGGCCGGATCCCGGTGGCAGGCCGGGCGGTTGGCGCCGAGGCGGGTGGTGGTCCACCGCCTCGGAAGGGCTATCCGCCCGCGCCCAGCCCCGCGAGCAGCAGCAGTGCGAAGCGCCGGGCCCAGTCGGCGTCGACGGGCTCGGCGCTGACCAGTACCCGGTGCAGTACCGCGCCGGCGATCACGTCGAAGATGAGGTCGGCGGTCAGCGCCGCCGTGACCTCGTCCTGCTCGACGGGCAGTTCCCCGCGCTCCTGCGCCCGCCGCCGGCCCTGGAGGACGAGGCGCTTCTGACGGTTCACGATCGAGTCGCGGATCCGGGCCCGCAGCGCCTCGTCGCGGGTCGACTCCGCGACGACCGCCATCAGCGCGGTCCGGGTCTCCGGCCGCTCCAGCAGCGCGGCGAACTGCACCACCACCGACTGCACATCGGCGGACAGGCTGCCCAGGTCCGGCAGTTCCAGCTCGTCGAAGAGCACCGCCACGGCGTCCACGACCAGTTCGTTCTTGCCCGCCCAGCGCCGGTACAGCGTCGTCTTGGCGACCCCCGCGCGCGTCGCCACATCCCCCATCGTCAGTTTCGACCAGCCGAGGTCGACCAGCGAGGCTCTGGTGGCCTCAAGGATCGCCTCGTCGGCCGCGGCACTGCGCGGACGTCCCGTTCGTGAGGGTTTGGGGTGGCTGCGGCTCAGCATCCCGCGACCATACCCGCCAGTAGCTAGTTCCGGCGGACCCCGTTCGCAGTGAGACAGATCACCGAACACTCTTGTGCATCGAGGGCGGGGGCCAGTTACGCTACGGGTCGTAGCGTAAGGACGACGGCTCAGCCGTCGTGACGCCACGAATGAGTGATAGCCACAGGCGCCGGGTGGGGACCGGGTGCCGAACCGGGTCTTTCAGGGGCCCTCGGACCGTGTCTGTCCGTCCACCTCGCACACCGGCGGGGGGCTGCGGACGGATGCGGTTCCCGGAACGCTTTCCGGAACAGTGCGCCGAGGGGGGAGGATGTACGTATGCAGCCTAGGAACATGTCCATGAGCGGCGTCGTCGACCTCGCCGCGGTGAAGGCGGCCGGTGAGGCCAAGGCCAAGGCGGAGCAGGCCCGCGCCGAGTCCGCCCGTCAGGGCGGCCCCGCAGCCGTACCCGCTTCCTCCCTCGTCATCGACGTCGACGAGGCGGGCTTCGAGAACGACGTCCTCCAGCGCTCCGCCGAAGTCCCGGTCGTCATCGACTTCTGGGCCGAGTGGTGCGAGCCGTGCAAGCAGCTGGGTCCGCTCCTGGAGCGCCTGGCCCACGAGTACAACGGCCGCTTCCTGTTGGCCAAGGTCGATGTCGACGCCAACCAGATGCTGATGCAGCAGTTCGGCATCCAGGGCATCCCGGCCGTCTTCGCGGTCGTCGCCGGACAGGCGCTGCCCCTCTTCCAGGGCGCGGCCCCCGAGTCCCAGATCCGGCAGACCCTGGACCAGCTGATCCAGGTCGGCGAGGAGCGGTTCGGGCTCACCGGCATCGTGGTCGACCAGGATGCGGTGGCCTCGGACGCGGCCGCGCAGGCCCCCGTGGTGCCCGCGGGCCCGTACGACGCGCTTCTTGAGGCGGCCGCGCGGGCGCTGGACGCCAATGACTTCGCCGGCTCCGTCCAGGCGTACAAGAACGTCCTCTCCGACGACCCGGCCAACAGTGAGGCCAAGCTCGGCCTCGCGCAGGCGGAACTGCTGGGCCGGGTCCAGAAGATGGACCCGCAGCAGGTCCGCAAGGCCGCCGCCGAGAACCCGGCGGACGCGGACGCGCAGATCGCCGCGGCCGACCTCGATCTGGTCGGCGGTCATGTCGAGGACGCGTTCGGACGGCTCGTCGAGACGGTCCGGCGGAATGCCGGCGACGACCGGGACCGGGTCCGGGTCCGCCTGCTGGAGCTCTTCGAGGTGATCGGCCCCGACGATCCGCGCGTCGGTGCCGCGCGCACCGCGCTCGCGCGCGTCTTGTTCTGATCTGACAACACGGCCGTGGCCCCGGGTGGGGGTCACGGCCGTTTTCGCGTTCCGGCGACAAGAGACCGTTCCGTACCCCCTCCGCTTTACCAAATCTTGATAAAAGCACGCCCTGTTACTCGCAGTAAATCGATCTTCGTGATCTGTCCGGCTTCGCTCGCCAATGGTGGCTTTCGTCCGGCGAGTGGGGGCAACCCTGCGTGGCCGCTCGGTGCCGCCCGGTCGTGGCTCGGTTATCGGGTCGTTACTAGCGAGTAACGAACCCCCTTGTGTCCCGGCCGTGAATGGACCACGATCGGCCACGCTCGGTCCAATAACGCCAGTCCGGCTGCCAGTCGGTGCGGCGGCTCTGTTGGGTCCCCACCGAGTGGGTCGGCGGCAGTGGCGCCGATTCCGGACAGGGGGGTTCCTGCTGACCCGCAGGGCCTGTCCGAAACAGGTTGCGCGAACGCGTGGCCAGTGGTTGTCGCTCGGGGGTGATCGCCGGTCATTCGGGCGCGGTTCATGGCTCCGTTTGCGGGCGCTCTCCTTTCCGAGGACGTAGCACTTCTCCCATCCCGGGTCGGGCAGGATGCCAGGCCGGAGATGTACGTCCGAGAAGGAGGAAAAGTATGAGTTCCCAGGTTCGCGGTGGCACGAGATGGAAGCGTTTCGCTGTCGTCATGGTGCCGAGCGTGATAGCCACCGCCGCGGTGGGTGTCGGTCTGGCACAGGGCGCGCTCGCCGCGTCGTTCAGCGTGTCCGGCCAGGAGTTCAAGGTCAGCGCGGATGAGCTGGTCGGCCATGACTTCGTGCAGTACGGCAGTGTGGCGACCGGCAAGAGCCTCAAGGGCGAGAAGCAGGCGGCTCCGGTCGCCGTGTCGGGGTTCCACGACGCGACCATCACGAACATGTGCCAGTCGGTCGTCACCCCTGACCTGCCGTTCGGTCTCGGCAACGTCACGCTGCAGCTCAAGGCGGGCACCGGCAAGGAGAAGGTCTACGCCGAGGGTCTGTACCTCGATGTCTCGTCGCTCGGCGCGGACGCCGAGTTCACGAACATCGACATCGGCGTCGCCGCCGGTTCGCTCACGGAGTTCCCGGACGGCAAGACGAAGAGCACGGGCATTCAGCCCAACACTTCGGCCAACCCCTACGGGTTCTCGCAGCGGGCCGAGGTCGCCAAGCTGACGAACGTCAGGCAGCAGGCGTGGGCCACCACGGCAGGAACGTTCAAGCTGCCGGGTCTGAAGCTGTCGCTGTCCAAGGGCGTCAACGAGTGCTACTAGGCACTCACTCGGGCGGCCGGGGGTACCTCGTGTGCTCCCGGCCGTCCACCCTTCTCTTTCTCACAGCAGTACCGGTTCCAGGGAGCTGTTTTCCATGAGCCCCGAATCCACAGGGCAGAACGAGCACTACCTCACCACCTTCCGGCGGGTATTCCGCACCTGGCGGGGTAACCGGCCGTTCTGGGCGGGTCTGTTCACCATGCTGGGCGGCGTGCCCATCGCGTACTTCCCCTACGCGAACATGCATCTCGGCAACATGACGCTGGCCATGTCCACCACCGCGGGCGCCGGATCGCTCATCATCGGGGTCCTGCTGATCACGCTGGGTCTGACGATGTGGTTCCACCACATCGTCCGGGTGTTCGCCGGTATCGCCTCGATCCTGCTGGCGCTGATCTCCATACCCGTCGCCAACATCGGCGGCTTCCTGATCGGCTTCCTGTTCGCCCTGATCGGTGGCGCGCTCTCCGTGTCCTGGGTCCCGGGCGAGCCGAAGACGGACGAGGAGGGACTGGCGGTCGGTGCTCCCGGTGAGGACGCCCCGGAGGGCATCCCGTTCGCGAAGGACGACGAAGCCGCCCCGGCCCACTCCGAGGCCGCGCTCCACGGGACGGGTTTCCCCGGGCAGCAGGAGCCGGCGTATGACGACACGACAGTTGAGGTCGACGGCGGGAGGCATCGTGCGGGGTGACGACAGGCAGGTGAACGCCTCGGGCGAGGACGGGCTCGACGAGCGAAGAGGGCCGCGCCACGCAGCCCCCAGGAAGTCGCTGCTGACCAAGCTGCACATGCCCGCGGGCAAGAAGGCGTTCGCGCTCGCCGCGATGCCCACGGCGGTCTTCGTCGGGATGGGGCTCACCCCCAAGCTCGCGATGGCCGACGACAGCACGGACATCCCGTTCGCGCCCGGTCCCTGTGTGACCCGCTCCGACGAGCCGAGCGAGTCGGCGGAGCCCACGCCCTCGGCGTCGAAGACGCCGTCCCCGTCGGCCACCGGCAACACCGGGCCCACACCGGACAAGAGCGAGACGACGGCCCCGAAGCCCACGGCCACCCCGTCGGCGAGCGCCACGGACGAGGCGAAGACCGACGCGGACGAGGCGAAGGCCGGCACCGCCGAGAAGAAGGCCGCCGACACCCCGGCGGCGACGGCGAGCCCGTCCCCCACCCCCACGAAGTCGACGAACCCGCTCGACCCGCTGGGCTGGGGCGACAAGATCAAGGACTTCTTCGACGGACCGGACAAGGAGACGGCGAGTCCGTCCCCGAGCGCCACCGCGGACACGCCGGAGCCCTCGAAGTCCGCCACCGCGGAGACCGAGGACACCGCTGCGGACAAGCCCGTCGAGAAGGCCGCGGACACGGCGAAGGACGCGGCGAAGGACACGGCCGACAGGACGAGCGACGCCATCCGTGAGGCGGCGGAGAAGGCCGGCAAGCCGGTCGAGGAGCTCGACGAGGACGTCAAGGGTCTCGACCCGAAGGCGGACGAGGACATCCCGGACGGCGCCAAGCAGCCCTTCCCGTGTCCGACCGCCGACCCGAAGGCGCTGGCCGCGGCCGAGCTGGAGCAGGGCATCCCCCGTCTCCCGAACGAGCCGTGGGTCCTGGAGAGTTCGCTGCTCACCCTGACCGGGCTGGACTACAAGGGCATCGTCGAGGTGGAGAAGGGCGACGGCAGCACGAAGAAGGTGCTGAAGTTCACCGCCTCCTCCATCGACATCAAGGACCTCCACCAGCTGACCGTCGGCCCGCAGCCGGGCGTGACGGGCCATGTGAAGGCGCGGAAGGGCTCCACGTCCACCATCCGCGACGGCGAGGTGACGATGTACACGGACGAGCTGAAGGGCAACCTCTTCGGCCTCATCCCGATCACCTTCAGCCCGGAGACACCGCCGCCGCTGAACGTGCCGTTCGCCTTCTTCACCAAGGTGAAGCTGAAGCAGGCGGGCCAGTTCGGCGGGACGCTGAAGGTGCCGGGTCTGCAGAACTACTTCACCAAGGACAGCTGAGACGCCCTGCCCGTCCGGGAGCCGCACAACGGCTGTGGGCCGCGTCCCCTCGGGAGGGGGCGCGGCCCACAGCCATGTCCGTGGCGGACGTGGCGGGCGGGCTCGTGGCCCAGGCCCGCCGCAGGCGCCGTCAGTCGCGCTCCTGGCCGCCCACGTGGTGCACGCGCACCATGTTGGTCGTGCCGGGGATACCGGGAGGCGAACCGGCCGTGATGACCATCGTGTCGCCGGCGTTGTAGCGGTTGAGCTTCAGCAGCTCCGCGTCGACCAGCTCCACCATCGCGTCCGTGTTGTCCACGTGCGGGACCACATGGGCCTCGACGCCCCAGCTGAGGGCCAGCTGGTTGCGGGTCGACTCGTCCGTGGTGAAGGCCAGGATGGGCTGGGCCGCACGGTAGCGGGAGAGACGGCGGGCGGTGTCGCCGGACTTGGTGAAGGCGACCAGGGCCTCACCGTTCAGGAAGTCCGCGATCTCGCAGGCCGCACGGGCCACCGAACCGCCCTGGGTGCGCGGCTTCTTGCCCGGCACCAGCGGCTGGAGGCCCTTGGAGAGCAGCTCCTCCTCGGCCGCGACGACGATCTTCGCCATCGTCTTGACCGTCTCGATCGGGTACGCGCCCACCGAGGACTCGGCGGACAGCATGACCGCGTCCGCGCCGTCCAGGATCGCGTTGGCGACGTCGGAGGCCTCGGCGCGGGTCGGGCGCGAGTTGGTGATCATCGACTCCATCATCTGGGTCGCCACGATCACCGGCTTGGCGTTGCGCCGGCAGAGTTCCACCAGGCGCTTCTGCACCATCGGGACCTTCTCCAGCGGGTACTCGACGGCGAGGTCGCCGCGGGCGACCATCACACCGTCGAACGCCGCGACGACGCCCTCCATGTTCTCGACGGCCTGCGGCTTCTCGACCTTGGCGATGACGGGGACCCGGCGGCCCTCCTCGTCCATGACCTTGTGGACGTCCTTGACGTCGCTCGCGTCCCGCACGAAGGAGAGCGCGACCAGGTCGCAGCCCATCTTCAGGGCGAAGCGCAGGTCGTCGATGTCCTTCTCGGACAGGGCCGGGACGTTGACCGCCGCACCCGGCAGGTTGATCCCCTTGTGGTCGGAGATCACCCCGCCCTCGATGACGATGGTGTGGACGCGGGGGCCGTCCACGGAGACGACCTTCAGCTCGACGTTTCCGTCGTTGATCAGGATCGGGTCGCCCTTGACGACGTCGCCGGGCAGACCCTTGTAGGTCGTGCCGCAGATCGACTTGTCCCCGGGGACGTCCTCGGCGGTGATGACGAACTCGTCCCCGCGGACCAGCTCGACAGGACCCTCGGCGAACTTCGCGAGGCGGATCTTCGGACCCTGGAGGTCGGCGAGCACGCCGACCGCCCGGCCGGTCTCGGCGGCGGCCTTGCGGACCCGGTCGTAACGACCCTGGTGCTCCGCGTGGGAACCGTGACTGAAGTTGAAGCGGGCCACGCTCATGCCGGCCTCGATCAGAGCGACGAGCTGCTCATGGGAGTCGACGGCGGGACCGAGGGTGCAGACGATTTTGGAACGGCGCATGAGGCGGATCCTATCGGTTTGTTTCGCTGCGGAATATTCCGTCTGGTGGAAGATACAAAGGGGCGCGGGGGTGCTCAGTTGTCGACCAGTGCGAAGGTCTGGCCGGCGATCTCCAGCTCTTCGTCCGTCGGCACCACGGCGACCGCGACCCGTGCGTAGTCCGGGGAGATCAGCCGGGGCGCGCCGGACCGTACGGCGTTGAGATCCGCGTCCACCGCCAGGCCCAGTTCCTCCAGGCCCGCGATGGCGGCCGCGCGTACGGGGGCCGAGTTCTCGCCGACCCCCGCCGTGAACACCACGGCGTCCACCCGGCCGAGGACCGCCGTATAGGCGCCGATGTACTTCTTCAGCCGGTGCACGTAGATGTCGAAGGCGAGCGCCGCCCGCTCGTCGCCCTCGTCGACCCGGCGCCTGATCTCCCGCATGTCGTTGTCGCCGCAGAGGCCGACCAGGCCGCTCCTCTTGTTGAGCAGGACGTCGATCTCGTCCGCCGACATGCCCGCCACCCGCTTGAGGTGGAAGGTGACGGCCGGATCGATGTCCCCGGAACGCGTACCCATGACCAGCCCCTCCAAGGGGGTCAGTCCCATCGAGGTCTCCACGCACCGCCCGCCCGCCACCGCGGAGGCGGAGGCGCCGTTGCCCAGGTGCAGCACGATGACGTTGACCTCCGCGGGCGTCCTGCCCAGCAGCTCGGCCGCCTTCCGGGAGACGTACGCGTGCGAGGTGCCGTGGAACCCGTAGCGGCGGATCCGGTGGGCGTCGGCCGTCTCCACGTCGATCGCGTACCGCGCCGCGTACTCCGGCATCGTCGTGTGGAACGCGGTGTCGAAGACCGCCACCTGCGGCAGGTCGGGGCGCAGCGCCTGGGCGGTGCGGATGCCGGTGATGTTCGCCGGGTTGTGCAGCGGCGCCACCGGTACCAGGCGCTCGATCTCCTTCAGCACCTCGTCGGTGATCACGGTCGGCTCGGTGAACCGCAGCCCGCCGTGCACCACGCGGTGGCCGATCGCGGCCAGTTCGGGGGAGTCGAGACCGAGCCCGTCGGCGGCCAGTTCCCCGGCGGCGGCCCTGAGCGCCACGTCGTGGTCGGCGATCCTGCCGACGCGCTCCCGGGGCTCGGCGTCGCCGGTCAGCGGGGTGTGGACGAGCCGGGAGGTCTCCTCGCCGATGCGCTCGACCAGCCCGGACGCGAGCCGGGAGTGGTCGCTCATGTCGAGGAGCTGGTACTTCACGGAGGAGGAGCCGGAGTTGAGCACGAGCACCCGGCTCGCTCCGGGGGTGGTTCCTGCGGTGTCCGACGCGGTCATGCGGGTCGCTCCTCGCCCTGGGCCTGGATCGCCGTGATGGCCACGGTGTTGACGATGTCCTGGACGAGCGCGCCCCGGGACAGGTCGTTGACGGGTTTGCGCAGCCCCTGGAGGACCGGGCCGACGGCCACGGCGCCCGCCGAGCGCTGCACGGCCTTGTAGGTGTTGTTGCCGGTGTTCAGGTCCGGGAAGATCAGGACCGTCGCCTGGCCCGCCACCTCGGAACCGGGCAGCTTCGTCGCGGCGACGCTCGGCTCCACCGCCGCGTCGTACTGGATCGGGCCCTCGATCATCAGGTCCGGGTGGCTCGCGCGCACCAGGTCCGTCGCCTGACGGACCTTGTCGACGTCCGCGCCCGACCCCGAGGTCCCGGTCGAGTACGAGAGCATCGCGATCCGGGGCTCCACGCCGAAGCGGGCGGCGGTGACCGCGGACTGCACGGCGATGTCCGCGAGCTGCTCGGCGTCCGGGTCCGGGTTGACCGCGCAGTCCCCGTACACGAGCACCTTGTCGGCGAGGCACATGAAGAAGACCGAGGAGACGATCGAGGCTCCCCCGGAGGCATCGCCCCGGGAGGGGTCCCCCTGCTTCGTCTTGATGATCTCGAAGGCCGGCCGGATCGTCGCCGCCGTGGAGTGCACGGCCCCGGAGACCATGCCGTCGGCCAGGCCCTCCTGGACCATCAGGGTGCCGAAGTAGTTGACGTCCGAGACGACGTCGTACGCCAGCTCGACCGTCACCCCGCGGTGCGCGCGCAGCTGCGCGTACCGCTCGGCGAAGGTCTGGCGCAGCTCGGAGGCCTGCGGGTCGATCAGCTGGGTGCCGGCCAGGTCGATGCCGAGGTCCGCGGCCTTCTTGCGGATGACGTCGGGGTCGCCCAGCAGGGTGAGGTCGCAGACATCGCGCCGCATCAGTACGTCGGCCGCGCGCAGCACCCGTTCCTCGGTGCCCTCCGGCAGTACCACCCGGCGCCGGTCCGCGCGGGCCTGCTCCAGCAGCTCGTGCTCGAACATCATCGGGGTGACCCGGCCGCTGCGGGCGACCGAGATCCCGTCGAGGAGCGCGGCCGTGTCGACATAGCGCTCGAAGAGCCCGATTGCGGTCTCCGCCTTGCGGGGCGTCGCCGCGTTCAGCTTGCCCTCCAGGGCGAACAGCTTCTCGGCCGTGGGGAAGGAGCCGTCGGCCACGGCGACGACCGGGGTACCCGGGGCGAGCCGTTCGGCCAGCCTGAGTATTTCCTCGCCCGGCCGCTCGTCCAGCGTCAGCAGCACGCCCGCGATGGGCGGGGTGCCCGCGCTGTGCGCGGCGAGCGAACCGACGACCAGGTCCGAGCGGTCCCCGGGGGTCACCACCATGCAGCCCGGAGTCAGCGCCTTCAGCAGATTCGGCAGCATCGCGCCGCCGAAGACGAAGTCCAGCGCGTCCCTGGCCAGCCCCGCGTCGTCACCGAGCAGCACGGTGCCGCCCAGCGCGGAGGTGATCTGCGCGACCGTCGGCGCCGAAAGCGCCGGGTCGTCGGGCAGCACCGAGCACGGCACCGGAAGCGTCGCCGACAGCCGCTCCGCGATCTCGTCGCGGTCCGCCGCCGCCACCCGGTTCACGATCATCGCGAGCACGTCGCAGCCCAGTCCGGCGTACGCGCGGCAGGCGTTGCGCGTCTCGGCCCGCACCGACTCCGCGTTCTGGTCCTGGCCGCCGACGACCGCGATCACCGAGGCGCCGAACTCGTTGGCGAGCCTGGCGTTCAGCGCCAGCTCGTCGGGGAGCTGGGTGGCGGCGAAGTCGGTGCCGAGGACGAGGACCACCTCGTAGGCGGAGGCCACCCGGTGGAAACGCTCGACGAGCTGGGAGACCAGTTCGTCGGTACCCTGCTCCGCCTGGATCGCGGAGGCCTGGTGGTAGTCGAGTCCGTAGACGGTGCCGGGGTCCTGGGAGAGCCGGTAGCGGGCCCGCAGCAGCTCGAACAGCCGGTCCGGATCGTCGTGGACCAGGGGCCGGAAGACCCCGACCCGGTCCACCTGACGCGTCAGGAGTTCCATGACTCCCAGATCGACGACCTGCCGGCCGTCTCCCCGGTCGATCCCGGTCACGTACACGCTGCGCGTCACGCGTGCTCTCCCGTCAACTCTTGTCCGGCACGCTGTCCGGTTCGAGGGGTATCGCCGGTTTGACGATACCCGCGGGGACCGAGGGGCCGCCCGCCGACGAAAGCCCCAGGCAGCGGCCGCCGCGGCCGTTCCGGCCGCCCCCGGAGCAGCCGGAAGCGCGAGGTACGGACCTGACGTGGGACAATCGTCCCGACTTACGGTACGGGGGAGCATGCCGTAGCCCGTGGCCCGTACGGCATCCGGGCAGGCCCCGGGGCCTGCCCGGCGGTAGCGAACAGGAGATACAGCACGATGCGCATCGGAGTTCTCACCGCAGGCGGCGACTGCCCCGGCCTGAACGCAGTGATCCGTTCGGTGGTGCACCGTGCCGTGGTGGGGCACGGGGACGAGGTCATCGGGTTCGAGGACGGGTTCAAGGGCCTCCTCGACGGCCACTTCCGCCCCCTCGACCTCAACGCGGTCAGCGGCATCCTCGCCCGGGGCGGCACCATCCTCGGCTCCGCCCGTCTGGAGCGCGACCGGCTGCGCGAAGCCGCCGAGAACTGCGCCGAGCTGAGCCGCCGTTACGGCATGGACGCACTGATCCCGATCGGCGGCGAGGGCACCCTCACCGCCGCCCGGATGCTGTCCGACGCGGGCATGCCCGTCGTCGGCGTCCCGAAGACCATCGACAACGACATCTCGGCGACCGACCGCACCTTCGGCTTCGACACCGCGGTGGGCGTCGCCACCGAGGCCATAGACCGTCTGAAGACCACCGCGGAGTCCCACCAGCGCGTCATGGTCGTCGAGGTGATGGGCCGCCACGCCGGCTGGATCGCGCTGGAGTCCGGCATGGCCGGCGGTGCCCACGGCATCTGCCTGCCCGAACGGAAGTTCCAGGTCGAGGACCTGGTCAAGATGGTCGAGGAGCGCTTCGCGCGCGGAAAGAAGTTCGCGGTCATCTGCGTCGCCGAGGGCGCGCACCCGGCCGAGGGCTCCATGCCGTACGCCAAGGGCGAGATCGACCAGTACGGCCACGAGCGCTTCCAGGGCATCGGCAACCGCCTCGCCGTCGAGCTGGAGACCCGCCTCGGCAAGGAGGCCCGCCCGGTCATCCTCGGCCACGTCCAGCGCGGCGGCACGCCCACCGCGTACGACAGGGTGCTCGCCACCCGCTTCGGCTGGCACGCGGTGGAGGCGGCGCACCGGGGCGACTTCGGGAACATGACCGCCCTGCGCGGCAACGACATCGAGATGGTGCCGCTGGCCCACGCGGTCACACAGCTCAAGACCGTCCCCCTGGACCGGATGCACGAGGCCGAATCGGTCTTCTGAGCCGATACCGGCACCTGCGGTGGCCGACGCGGCGCAGCGCTCAACGGTGGTGCGCCGCACGTCGGCCGACGGCACGGCCGAAGCGGCGATCCGGTGATCGCAAAGGGGGGTTACCGGAGCCGGAGCGGTTGGGCGACACTGGTGCGATGGACTTCGGGGTGGGGCTCGGCGAGGGCGGCTGGGGCGATGACGGGGAGCTCCGGGCCGCGCTGCGGCGTACGGCCGAGGGGCTCGGGCTCGGCCTGCCCGAGTCGGACGGGAACTGGGGCCGCCTCGCCGAGTACGTCGACGCGGGGAGCGGTCGGCGTGTGATGGTGTATCCGCCCGGCAAGGAGCATCGTGCCTTCCAGGTGAACCTCCAGCACAACGGCACACGCCTGGCCTGTGGGTGGACCGCCGACCTGGCCGAAGTGGTCAGGGCGACAGCCGCGTGGACGGGCGGCGCGGGCCTTGAGGAGACCGGAGCGGGTGCCCCGTTCATCCGCTTCAGGCCCTGGGCCCTCGCTCACGAGCGGGAGCCGCTCGGCGCGGTCGAGTTGACGTGGTGCACCAAGCTCGACCGCATCCACATGCCGCCGTACGACCGGCACCCTCGCCCCCATGCGGTGCTGGCGGCGGCGTACGCCCAGCCGGCGCTCCGTCGGCTGATGCCGGTCAACAGCCACTTCAGCCTCTGGTTCTCCACCAGCGTCGCTGAGTCCCCGAGGACGCGGGTCGGCCACGCCATCTGCCCGTACGACGAGGGGCTGTACGGGGTGCGGAACCACGGCGAGCTGGTCGCGCGCACCGAGACGGCGGAGGAAGCCGTCGCTCTCGTGGTGGCCGCCCTCCCGGAGGGGCTCGGACCGGCGAGCTGAGGCCGGGGGACGGGGGCGGCGCGCGGGGGCTGTTCCTCGGACTCCGCGCGGCCACAGCCGGCGCCGTCCGACGCCCCTACGCCTCCGCCGTCGCCCAGAACCGCTCCACGATCCCCGCCAGGAACGCCCGGCCCGCGTCCCCGCTCGCGCCCGTCCGTTCCGCTCCCGTGCTGCTCCAGCCGAGCGTGGTCGCCATCAGTGCCTGGTAGTCCGAGTGAAGCCGCTCCAGCATCCCCTGGACCAGCGACCGGTCCACCGGTGCGAGCTTCGACACCGGCTTGACGTACGCCTGCCAGCGGGTCTTCACCGCGCTGCGCAGCAGCTCCGCCAGCTCCTCGTCGCGTCCGCAGACCGTCACGAACGCGGCGGCGTCGAGCCCCAGCGCCGTGCTGAGGGCGGCCGACTGGCGCTCGTTGCCCCGCCACCTGCCCGATTCCTCCAGCCGCAGATACGCGGAAGCCGACATCCCGAGCTGCCCCGCCAGCTCCTCGGCGGTCAGCTCCCGGGCGATCCGGTGCTCGCGCAGCGTCCGGGCGGCGGTGAGGAGTTCGGCCGGGGAGCACCACAACACCCCTGCCAGGGCGGTGAGTTCGTACGAGGTCGGGGAAGCGCGTCCGCGCTCCCAGGCCGCGACCGTCTCGGCGCTGATCCGGAGGCCGTACTGGGCGCCGAGACCGTAGGCCACATGACCGGGGGCCATACCCAGGGCCTCGCGGAGTCTTCGCGCGGCGGGGGCGTTGAAGGGCGGGGTGGGGTGCACGGCCCCATCGTAGGAGGTCAGAGGTGGTGTGACCACGGTGTGTTCACACGGGAACACGGCTCGTAGGAACGTCCGGACGGCCTGCGCGGGGCCTTGCCGCCGACTGTCGCAGGACCGCTCAGCGGCCCTCGGCCAGCCATCTGTAGTGCAGCTCCGGGCGCCCGATCTGTCCATACTGCGGACTGCGTACGGCCCGGCCGGCCGTCACCAGATGCTCCAGATAACGGCGCGCGGTGATACGGGAGATGCCGAGCTCCAGCCCGGCGGCCGCCGCCGTCACACCGTCAGGGGCGGCGCGCAGCACACGGGTCACCGCCTCCAGCGTCGGGCTGCTGAGGCCCTTGGGCAGACGGGCGGGCTCCGGGGTGCGCAGGGTGGCCAGTGTGCGGTCCACCTCGTCCTGGCCGCTCGCCTCACCGGCCGAGGAACGGAAATCGGCGTAGCGGACGAGCCGGTCGCGCAACGTGGCGAAGGTGAAGGGCTTCAGTACGTACTGGACGACGCCGAGCGAGACCCCCTCGCGGACCACGGCCAGATCGCGGGCCGAGGTCACCGCGATCACATCGGCCGCGTGCCCGGCGGCGCGCAGTGAGCGCAGCAGTTGCAGTCCGTGCCCGTCGGGCAGATACAGATCGAGGAGCAGCAGGTCGACGGGGACGCGGTCCAGGGCGCGGACCGCCTCGGCGCGGGTGTGTGCGACGGCCGCCACGGTGAACCCCGGGACGCGGTCCACGTACAGCTGGTGGGCGTCGGCGGCGACGGGGTCGTCCTCGACGACCAGCACCTGGATGGCGGCGTTCACCGGGCCCCCTCCTCACGCGAACGCGAACGCGAACCGCTGCCCTGCTGCGACGGAACCGGCGGCGGAACCGGGGACGGAACCGGCGGCACCGGGGACGGCACCGGCACGGTCACGGGCACCGGCGACGGCAGTGGCAGCCGCACCGTGAACTCGGCACCCCCGTCCGGCCCCCGCTCCAGCACCACCGCCCCGCCGTTGCGGTGCGTGGCCTGCCGGACGAGCGCCAGGCCCAGCCCGCGGCCCGCGCCGTGCGTCGACCAGCCGCGCCGGAACACATCCGCGGTGTCACCCGGCTCGATCCCCGAGCCGCTGTCGGCGACGCGCAGCAGGAGCTCCCCGTCCCCGGCCAGCGCGGTGACCGTGACCCGGGCGCGGGCCGGGCGCGGGCCCGTGCGCCGGGCGGGTACACCGCCGCCGTCGGAGTCGGAGTCGGGGCCGGAGCCGGTGCGGGTGCCGGTGCCGGTCACCGCCTCCGAAGCCGCGTCCATCGCGTTGTCGATCAGATTGCCGAGGATGGTCACCAGATCGCGCTGCGGCAGCGTCGCGGGCAGGGCGCCGTCGTCGATCAGGCTGTCGTCCGCCAGCGTCAGCTCCACCCCCCGCTCGTTCGCCTGCGCGGCCTTGCCCAGCAGCAGCGCCGCCAGAACCGGTTCGGCGACCGCGCCGACGACACGGTCCGTCAGGGTCTGGGCCAGCTCCAGCTCCGCCGTGGCGAAGCCGACCGCCTCCTGCTCCCGGCCGAGCTCGATCAGCGAGACCACCGTGTGCAGCCGGTTCGCCGCCTCGTGGGCCTGCGAGCGCAGCGCCTGGGTGAACCCGCGCTCGGAGTCCAACTCGCCGGAAAGGGCCAACAGTTCCGTGTGGTCGCGCAGGGTGACGACGGTTCCGCGCCGTTCCCCTCCCACCACCGGCCGGGTGTTGACCACGATCACCCGGTCCGCCGTCAGATGCACCTCGTCGACCCGTTCCTCGGAGGCCAGCAGCGCCCCCGTCAGCGGTGCGGGCAGATCGAGTTCGGCGACCCGGCGGCCGACCGTGCCGGGCGCGAGCCCCAGCAGCTCGCGGCCCGCGTCGTTGATCAGGGCGATCCTGCGCTGCCCGTCGAGCATGAGCAGTCCTTCCCGCACCGCGTGCAGCGTTGCCTCGTGGTAGTCGTGCAGCCGGCTCAGCTCGGCGGCGTTCATCCCGTGCGTGTGCCGCCGCAGCCGGGCGTTGATCACGTACGTGCCCAGGCCGCCGAGCGCCAGCGCCGCGCCGGCCGCCAGCCCCAGCGCGCGCAGCTGGGCCCGCACCTGCGAGGAGACCCGCTCGACCGTGATGCCCGCACTGACGAGTCCGACGATCCTGTCGCCGTCCCGGATCGGCGTGACGACCCGTATCGAGGGGCCGAGCGTGCCGGTGTACGTCTCCGAGAAGGTCTCGCCCCGCAGCGCCCGTGCGGTGTGGCCGAGGAAGGTCGCGCCGATCTGACCGGTGTCCGGGTGCGTCCAGCGGACCCGGTGCGGATCCATGATGGTGACGAAGGCGATCCCGGTGTCCTTGCGTACTTGCTCCGCGTACGGCTGGAGCACGGCCGACGGGTCCGGGGTGCGGATCGCCTCCCGCACCGACGGCGAACCGGCGATCGCCAGCGCGGCCGCCCGCACCTGCCGGGCCGCCGTCTCCTTGGCCTGGCCGCTGCCGGAGACGTACGCGAAGAACGCGCACCCCGCCACCACGGCCGCGACCAGCACCACCTGCATGGCGAAGAGCTGGCCCGCCAGGCTGCGCGGACGGGTGCGGGGGAGGGGGAAGCGCATGTCCACAGTCTGCCCTGGGGCCCCTCCGGCCGGTCGGGGCCGGGGGCGCGCCCCCGGGCCGCAGGACCGGCCATGGCCGAAAACATATGAACGAAATGCACGCAAGGGTGACCGGCATCACAGGGAGCGGGATAGTCGCCGGGGCCCCCAGGGACGGGGGAGGGACAAGAACGAGCCGAGGAGACCCCCGTGGGAGTGGCCGCCGCCAAGCGGGACCGTACGAAATATCTGTATCTCGCCGTGATCGCGGCGGTGGGGCTCGGCATCCTGGTCGGGCTCGTCGCACCGGACACGGCCGTCGAGCTCAAGCCGATCGGAACCGGCTTCGTCAACCTCATCAAGATGATGATCTCGCCGATCATCTTCTGCACGATCGTGCTGGGGGTCGGCTCCGTACGCAAGGCCGCCAAGGTCGGGGCCGTCGGCGGTCTGGCCCTGGGCTACTTCCTGGTGATGTCGACCGTCGCCCTGGCCATCGGCCTGGTCGTCGGCAACATCCTGGAGCCCGGATCCAGCCTCCACCTCACCGAGGCGACCCGCGCCGCGGGTGAGGCGCAGGCGGGGGACAGCGAGTCCACCGCGGACTTCCTGCTCGGCATCATCCCCACCACCATCGTGTCGGCCTTCACCGCGGGCGAGGTCCTTCAGACCCTGCTCATCGCCCTGCTCGCGGGCTTCGCGCTCCAGGCCCTGGGCTCGGCCGGCGAGCCGGTCCTGCGCGGCATCGGCCACATCCAGCGCCTGGTCTTCCGCATCCTCGCCATGATCATGTGGGCGGCCCCGGTCGGCGCGTTCGGCGCCATGGCCGCGGTGGTCGGCGAGACCGGAGTGAACGCGCTCAAGTCCCTCGCGGTCATCATGATCGGCTTCTACATCACCTGCGCGCTCTTCGTGTTCGTGATCCTGGGCGCGATCCTGCGTCTGGTGGCCGGGGTGAACATCTTCTCCCTGCTGAAGTACCTGGGCCGGGAGTTCCTGCTCATCCTCTCCACCTCCTCGTCCGAGTCGGCCCTGCCCCGGCTGATCGCGAAGATGGAGCACATGGGCGTCAGCAAGCCCGTCGTCGGCATCACCGTGCCGACCGGCTACTCGTTCAACCTCGACGGCACCGCGATCTACCTCACGATGGCCTCGCTCTTCATCGCCAACGCGACGGGCGACCCGCTGAGCATCGGTGAGCAGATCTCGCTGCTGGCCTTCATGGTGATCGCCTCGAAGGGCGCGGCGGGCGTCACCGGCGCCGGACTGGCCACCCTCGCGGGCGGCCTCCAGTCGCACCGGCCCGAGCTGGTGGACGGGGTCGGCCTGATCGTCGGCATCGACCGCTTCATGAGCGAGGCCCGCGCGCTGACGAACTTCGCCGGCAACGCCGTGGCCACGGTGCTCGTCGGCACCTGGACCAAGGAGATCGACAAGGAGCGGGTGGGCCGGGTCCTCTCCGGATCGCTCCCGTTCGACGAGAAGATGATCACCGACGAGGGGCCCGCCGAGCCGTACGTCCCCGAGGCGAGGGGCGGCGGCGAGGAACAGCCCTCGCTCACGAAGGTGTAGCGCGTTCGCCGATGCGGCCGGTACGGGAATCCCGTGCCGGCCGCATCCGTGTGTGCCCGTCCGGCCGCCCTTGCCTTGACGCCGACGTCAAGGATTACCGTCCAGGCATGCGAATCGGGGAACTGGCCGAACGCGCCGGGACGACCACACGGACGCTGAGGTACTACGAGTCACGGGGCCTGCTGCCCGCACGCCGTGCGGAGAACGGCTATCGCACCTACGACGAGGGCGACCTGCGGCTGATCCAGCAGATCAGGACCCTTCAGGACTTCGGGTTCGACCTGGAGGAGACCCGGCCCTTCGTCGACTGCCTGCGCGCCGGTCATCCGGCGGGTGACGCCTGTCCGGCGTCGCTGGCCGTCTACCGCCGCAAGCTCGCCGAGCTGGACGCGCTCATCGGCCAATTGCGCTCCGTACGGGCGGAGGTGGGAGCCCAGCTGGCCCGCGCCGAACTGGAGGCGTCGGCCGAGCTGTCGGGCGGCCCCGAACCACGATGTGAACTGAACTGGGAGGACGAGGGATGATCCACGCAGAAGGTGTCGCCGAGGTCACCGACACGACGTTCGACGCCGAGGTCCTGGCGGCCGGTCTGCCGGTCCTGGTCGAATTCACCGCCGACTGGTGCGGCCCCTGCCGCCAGCTCGCCCCGGTGCTCGGTGCCCTCGCACGCGAGGAGGCCGGCCGGCTCAAGGTGGTGCAGATCGACGTGGACGAGAACCCGGAGATCGCGAGCCGCTACGCCGTGCTGTCGATGCCGACCCTGATGGTCTTCCGGGACGGCGAACCGGTGCGGGCGATGGTGGGAGCCCGGCCGAAGCGCCGGCTGCTCCAGGAGCTGGAGGGGGTGCTCCCGACGGCGGTCTGACGCGGGGGAGGGGGCGACCGGCCGGGGTTCGCGGGGTTCTTGTCGAACACCGTGGTGGCACCTCTGTCCGCAGCCCCCTCCGGTCCTGTCCCCTCCGGCCCGGCCCGGCGTACGGGCCGGGCCGGGCCGGACCGTGACGGTCAGGCCGGCCGCAGCCACACCGTCGCGAGCGGCGGGAGCGTCAGCGTGATGCTGGTGTCCCTGCCGTGCGCCGCCACCGCCTCCGGTTTCAGCGGCTCCGTGTTGCGTACGTCGCTGCCGCCGTACCGCAGTCCGTCCGTGTTCAGGACCTCCGCCCAGGCCCCCGGCCCGTCCGGCACCCCGATGCGGTAGTCGTGGCGCACCACCGGGGAGAAGTGGGAGACGGCGATCAGCGGTGATCCGGCCGCGTCGTACCGGACGAACGCGAAGGCGTTGTCCTCCGCGGCGCCGCCGTCGATCCAGCCGAAGCCCTCCGGGACGGTGTCGCGCTGCCAGAGTGCCGGTGTCGCCCCGTACACCGTGTTCAGATCGCTCACCAGAGTCCGTACGCCCCGGTGGTCGCTCTCCGCCGCGTACGACGGGTCGAGCAGCCACCAGTCCGGGCCGTGTCCCTCGGACCACTCCGCGCCCTGAGCGAACTCCTGCCCCATGAAGAGGAGTTGCTTGCCGGGGTGGGCCCACATGAAGCCGAGGTAGGCGCGGTGGTTGGCGCGCTGCTGCCACCAGTCCCCGGGCATCTTGCTGACGAGCGACCGCTTGCCGTGCACGACCTCGTCGTGCGAGATCGGCAGTACGTAGTTCTCGCTGTACGCGTACACCATCGAGAAGGTCATCTCGTTGTGGTGGTACTTGCGGTGCACCGGCTCCTTCGACACGTACTCCAGCGAGTCGTGCATCCAGCCCATGTTCCACTTCAGCCCGAAGCCGAGACCCCCGAATCCGCCGGGGCCCACATGGTGGGTCGCGCGGGTGACGCCGTCCCAGGCGGTGGACTCCTCCGCGATGGTGACGACACCGGGGTTGCGCCGGTAGACGGTCGCGTTCATCTCCTGGAGGAAGGCGACCGCGTCCGGGTTCTCCCGGCCGCCGTGCTCGTTCGGTGACCACTCCCCGTCCTCGCGCGAGTAGTCGAGGTAGAGCATCGAGGCGACCGCGTCGACCCGCAGTCCGTCGATGTGGAACTCCTCGCACCAGTAAGTGGCGTTGGAGACGAGGAAGTTGCGTACCTCGGTGCGGCCGTAGTCGAATTCGAGCGTGCCCCAGTCCGGGTGCGCGGCCCGTTGTGGATCCGAGTGCTCGTACAGCGGGCGGCCGTCGAATTCGGCGAGCGCCCAGTCGTCGCGCGGGAAGTGGGCGGGCACCCAGTCGACGATGACGCCGATCCCGGCCCCGTGCAGCGCGTCGACGAGGAAGCGGAAGTCGTCGGGCGAGCCCATCCGGGACGTCGGGGCGTAGAAGCCGGTGACCTGGTAGCCCCACGAGCCGCCGAAGGGGTGCTCGGAGACCGGCATCAGCTCCACATGTGTGAAGCCGAGGTCCCGCACGTAGGCGGGTAGTTGCTCGGCGAGCTGCCGATAGGTGAGGCCGGGGCGCCAGGAGGCCAGGTGCACCTCGTAGACCGAGAAGGGGGCCTCGTGCGCGGGGACGTCCCCGCGGTGGGCCATCCACTCCTGGTCCTGCCAGACGTGGTGCGAGGCCGTCACGACCGAGGCGTTGGAGGGCGGGACCTCGGTGTGGCGGGCCATCGGGTCGGCGCGCAGCGTGTGCGAGCCGTCCGGGCGGCAGACGTCGAACTTGTACAGCGCCCCTTCCCCGATCGCCGGCAGGAACAGCTCCCACACCCCGGTGGAGCCGAGCGAACGCATCGGGAAGCCGGTGCCGTCCCAGTAGTTGAAGTCCCCGGAGACGCGGACCCCTCGGGCGTTGGGCGCCCATACGGTGAACCGGGTCCCTGTGACGCCCTGGTGTTCCATCACCCGGGAGCCGAGAGCGGTCCACAGCTCCTCGTGCCGGCCCTCACCGATCAGATGCAGATCGAGATCGCCGAGCGCGGGCAGGAAGCGGTACGGGTCGTGGATCTCGATCTCGTTGTCGTCGTACGTCACCAGGAGCCGGTACTCCGGGACCGCGGGCATCGGCAGCAGTCCGGAGAAGAACCCGTCGCCGTCGTCCAGCAGTTGGGCGCGCAGCCCCTTGGCGAGGACGGTGACCGAGCGGGCGAAGGGGCGCAGCACCCGGAAGGTGATCCCGCCGCGGATCTGGTGGGCGCCGAGCAGTTCGTGCGGGGCGTGGTGCTCACCCGACAGGAGCCGCGCCCGGTCCGCGTCGCCGAGCGGGTGGGCGGGGCGGACCCCCTGCCCGCCCGCGCGGCGGGGCCGCGGCGGGGCCGCTGTCCGCTTCGCCCGCTTGGCCGGTGCGGGAGCGGCTGTGGCTGTGGCGGGCGGTGCCTCCCCCGGTACCAGGGTCCCGGTGGCCGGGCCGGAGTCGGCGTCCGTGTGCTCGGCGGCGAGGGGGGTGACGGTGGCGGGGGCAGCGGCGACGGGGGCGGTGGGAAGGGGAGCGGCGGCGACGGGAGTGGCGGCCGGGGGGGCTTCGGTGGCGGGCGGGGCGGGGTCGGGCGCGTTGCGGGACGGCTTGCGGGCGGTCACAGGGACAGCCTCCTCGGAGGTGTGGGTACGTGAACGGGCGGGGCTGGGCGGGGCGGGAGCGGGGCCGGGAGAGGGAGCGCCGCGTCAGTCGGCGTCGGCGGCCAGGCGGTGGATCGCGGCCATCGGGACCGGCAGCCAGTCGGGGCGGTGGCGCGCCTCGTACAGCACCTCGTAGACCGCCTTGTCCGTCTCGTGGGCGCGCAGCAGTTCCGGCTCGTCGCGGGGGTCGACGCCCGCGGCCCGCGCGTATCCGTCGCAGTAGGCGCTCCGGCAGCGCGCCGCCCATGCGGCGTTCCAGGGCCGGTGCGAGCGGGCCGCGTAGTCGAAGGAGCGGAGCATGCCCGCGACATCGCGCACCGGTGGCTGCGGGCTGCGGCGCTCCGGGAGCGGGCGGGCCGGTTCGCCCTCGAAGTCGATCAGGGACCAGAAACCGTCGGTGCCGCGAAGCGTCTGGCCGAGGTGGAGATCGCCGTGCACCCGCTGGGCGGTCCAGCCCCGTCCCCGGCGGCCCGGGGCCGTCACGGCGTCGAAGGCGGCGCGCAGTCCGGGGACGTACGGCACCAGTTCCGGCACTGCGTGGGCGGCCGCCTCCAGCCGCCGCACCATGGCGGCGGCCAGCTGATCGGTTTGGGAGCGGTGCAGGGACGGTGTGGGCAGGGCCGAGGCGAGCGCGGTGTGCACCTCGGCGGTGGCCCGGCCCAGGGCGTGGGCCTCATGGGTGAAGTCGTTCTCCGTCGCCAGCGCGCCCAGCGCGAGCTGCCAGCCGTCCTGGGCGCCCCGCAGGTACGGCTGGAGCACGCCGAGCGTGAGACGTTCGGATCCGGCCGCCTCGAACCAGGCGACCGGCGCGGGGACGCGCCGGCAGCCTTCGCGGGCGAGTGCGAGCGGCAGTTCCAGATCGGGATTGGTGCCGGGGAAGACCCGGCGGAAGATCTTGAGGATGTAGGAATCGCCGTACACGAGCGAGGAGTTGGACTGCTCGGTGTCCAGCACCCGGGGGGGCAGGCCGTCGGGGATCGGCTCGGCCCCCCGGCCGAAACGCAGCCCGCCGAGTCCGCCGGGTCTGCGCAGCCGCTCCAGCAGCAGGGCGGCGAGGCGCGGATCGTGCAGGCCGTCGTAGACGGTGCGGCCGGCCAGCGGTCCGTCCGGCACCCGCCCGATGAGGGCCGGCACCAGGAGCGGAGGCAGCGCGGAGCGCACCCCGAGCAGCAACTGGTAGCAGTCCGGAGGCGGCTGGGCCGGCATCGTGGGCTGATGGGCCCGCACCAGGAGGTGGAGGAGGCCCGGACCGGCACCGGCGGATTCCACCGGCAGTATTTCGGTGGCCGAGACGAGTGAGAAGGCGGTGATGGGCCGCCCCTTGCCCGCGAACCACCGCTGCCTGGGCAGCCACTCGTGCAGCAGCGGTCCGAGAGACGGGAGCAGGGCTGTGCTGTTCGCCAGGGTGACCTGAGCGGATGCAGCCTCCGACATGGCATCGCGTCCTTTCCCCGGGCACACCACAGGATGCGAAGAGTGTCCCGGATTGCGGCTTTGGCTGTCCGGCTGTGCGGGACGTGTCGGGTCAGGATGGTCCGTACGGACTCGACTCGGAGTGATCGAAACGCCAGGAAGATCCAGGAAGGCTATGGAAGGGATCGATATGCGGGGAATGGTGCCCCATGCGGGGCGGCGGAAACCGCCCCGCAGGTGCCGGCCGCCCTCAGCTCGGCGGCGCGTCCTTCCGCAGCCGGAACCAGTAGAAGCCGTGTCCCGCGAGCGTCAGCAGGTAGGGCCACTGACCGACGGCGGGGAAGCGCACCCCGCCGATCAGTTCCACCGGATGACGCCCGTTGAAGGACCTCAGATCGAGCTCCGTCGGCTGCGCGAACCGCGAGAAGTTGTGCACGCACAGCACGAGATCGTCCCCGTGCTCACGGGTGAAGGCGAGCACGGCGGGGTTGGAGGAGGGCAGTTCGTTGTACGAGCCGAGCCCGAAGGCGGGGTTCTGCTTGCGGATCTCGATCATCCGCCGCGTCCAGTGCAGCAGCGACGACGGCGAGGCCATCGACGCCTCGACGTTGGTGACCTGGTAGCCGTAGACCGGATCCATGATCGTGGGGAGGTAGAGCCGCCCCGGATCGCTGGAGGAGAAACCGGCGTTGCGGTCGGGCGTCCACTGCATCGGGGTGCGTACGGCATCCCGGTCACCGAGCCAGATGTTGTCGCCCATGCCGATCTCGTCCCCGTAGTAGAGGATCGGGGAGCCGGGCAGGGAGAGCAGCAGGGCGGTGAACAGCTCGATCTGATTGCGGTCGTTGTCCAGCAGCGGCGCGAGCCGGCGGCGGATGCCGATGTTGGCCCGCATCCGCGGATCCTTGGCGTACTCCGCGTACATGTAGTCGCGTTCTTCGTCCGTGACCATTTCGAGGGTCAGCTCGTCGTGGTTGCGCAGGAAGATGCCCCACTGGCAGTTCTTCGGGATCGCCGGTGTCTTGGCCAGGATTTCCGAGACCGGGTACCGGCTCTCGCGCCGTACGGCCATGAAGATCCGGGGCATCACCGGGAAGTGGAACGCCATGTGGCACTCGTCGCCGCCGGCCTGGTAGTCGCCGAAGTAGTCGACGACGTCCTCGGGCCACTGGTTGGCCTCGGCGAGCAGCACGGTGTCCGGGTAGTTGGCGTCGATCTCCTTGCGGACCCGCTTGAGGAAGTCGTGGGTCTCCGGGAGGTTCTCGCAGTTGGTGCCCTCGCGCTGGTAGAGGTAGGGCACGGCGTCGACGCGGAAGCCGTCGATGCCGAGGTCCAGCCAGAAGCGCAGAGCGGAGATGATCTCCTCCTGCACCGCCGGGTTCTCGTAGTTGAGATCGGGCTGGTGCGAGAAGAACCGGTGCCAGTAGTACTGCTTGCGCACCGGGTCGAAGGTCCAGTTGGACGTCTCCGTGTCGACGAAGATGATCCGGGCGTCCTGGAACTGCTTGTCGTCGTCGGCCCAGACGTAGTAGTCGCCGTACGGACCTTCGGGGTCGGTGCGGGACTGCTGGAACCAGTCGTGCTGGTCGCTGGTGTGATTCATGACGAAGTCGATGATCACGCGCATGCCGCGCTGGTGCGCGGCGTCGACGAACTCGACGAAGTCGGCGAGATCACCGAACTCCGGCAGCACGGCGGTGTAGTCGGACACGTCGTAACCGCCGTCGCGCAGCGGCGACTTGAAGAAAGGCGGCAGCCAGAGGCAGTCGACGCCCAGCCACTGGAGATAGTCCAGTTTGGCGGTGATCCCCTTCAGATCTCCGATGCCGTCGCCGTTGGAGTCCTGGAAGGACCTGACGAGGACCTCGTAGAAGACGGCACGCTTGAACCAGTCGGGATCGCGGTCCTTGGCCGGGGTGTCCTCGAACGTGTCGTGGACGGGCTCATTGACGATCATGGTGTGGGTGACCCTCCGGTCGGCGGGGACGGTCGCAGGACCGCGATGTGCGCGGGCGTGACGCCCGGCTTCAGGCGCACATAGAAGGTCCTGCCCCAGTGATAGGAATGGCCGGTGAGCTCGTCGCGCACCGGCACGCTCTCGTGCCGGTCGAGGCCGAGACGCGGCATGTCCAACGAGACGGTCGCCTCCTGGGTGTGGTGCGGGTCGAGGTTGACGACCGTCAGAACGATGTTCGAACCGGAGCGCTTGCTGTACACGATCAGGGCGTCGTTGTCGGACGAGTGGAAGTGCACGTCACGCAGCTGCTGCAGCGCCGGGTGGCGGCGTCTGATCCGGTTGAGTGTGGTGATGAGCGGGGCCAGCGACCGGCCCTCGCGCTCGGCGGCTTCCCAGTCCCTGGGCCGGATCTCGTACTTCTCCGAGTCGAGGTACTCCTCACTGCCGTCGCTGAGCGGGGTGTTCTCGCACAGCTCGTACCCCGCGTACACCCCCCAGGACGGGGAGAGGGTCGCCGCGAGCACCGCCCGTGCCTCGAAGGCCGGCCTGCCGCCCTCCTGAAGATGGCCGGGAAGGATGTCGGGGGTGTTCACGAAGAAATTGGGCCTCATGACAGAGGCTGATTCACCGGCCAGTTCGGTCACGTAATCCGTGATTTCCTGCCGGGTCTCGCGCCAGGTGAAGTAGGTGTACGACTGCTGGAATCCGACGGCGGCCAGGGCGCGCATCATCGCGGGGCGGGTGAATGCCTCGGCCAGGAAGATCACATCGGGATCGGTGCGGTTGATGTCGGCGATCACCTTTTCCCAGAAGATCACCGGCTTGGTGTGCGGATTGTCGACCCGGAAGATGCGTACGCCGTGATCCATCCAGAAACGCAGGATGCGTACGGTCTCCGTGACGATCCCCCGCAGATCCTTGTCGAAGGCGATCGGATAGATGTCCTGGTATTTCTTCGGCGGATTCTCCGCATAGGCGATGGTGCCGTCCGCCCGGTGGTGGAACCACTCGGGGTGCTTCTCCACCCATGGATGGTCGGGCGAGCACTGGAGGGCGAAGTCGAGCGCGATCTCCATGCGCAGGGTGCGGGCCGTCCCGACGAAGTGGTCGAAGTCCTCCAGCGTGCCGAGATCCGGGTGGACCGTGTCATGACCGCCCTCGGCGGAACCGATCGCCCACGGCACACCCACGTCGTGCGCGGCGGGGGAGAGGGAGTTGTTGGGGCCCTTGCGATGGGTGGTGCCGATGGGGTGGATGGGCGGGAGATAGACCACGTCGAACCCCATCGCGGCGACCGCGGGCAGCCGTTCGGCCGCCGTGCGGAAGGTGCCGCTGATGATCCGGGGCTTCGAAGCCCCGGCGGCCTCGGCCGTACGGCCCTTGCGGGCCCTGGCCGGTTCGGTCCTGGCGCCCTCCGAGCGGGGGAACAGCTCGTACCAGGAGCCGAACAGCGCGCGCCGTCGCTCGACGACGAGCGGGTGCGGGCGCGAGGCGGTGACCAGCTCGCGCAGGGGATGACGGCCCAGCGCGGCGGCGGTCTCGGGGGTGAGGGCGGCGGCCAGCCGGGCGGCGGCCGGCCGGGACTCGTCGCGCAGGGCGTCGACCGAGGCCAGCACCGCTTCACGCCCGTCCCGTTTCGGCACACCCCCGGCGGCCCGCTCGTACAGCTCGGCCCCCTCCGCCAGGACGAGTGCGGTGTCGATCCCGGCAGGGATCTTGATCTGCGCCGCGTGGAGCCAGGTGGTGACCGGGTCGCTCCAGGCCTCGACCGTGTACGTCCAGCGGCCCTCCGCGTCCGGCGTCACATCGGCGCCCCAGCGGTCGGTGCCCGGAGCGAGTTCACGCATCGGCGTCCAGGGGCCGGGCCGGCCGCTCGGGTCCCGTAGCACGACGTCGGCCGCG
Source organism: Streptomyces sp. NPDC026062 (assembly GCF_055568375.1). NCBI lineage: Bacteria > Bacillati > Actinomycetota > Actinomycetes > Kitasatosporales > Streptomycetaceae > Streptomyces > Streptomyces sp. NPDC026062. Next base: position 49,130 of record NZ_JBVHOQ010000010.1, on the reverse strand, counting down.
ACCGCGTCATGGCCCTCGCGGAAGACGGTCGCGGTGACCTGGAAGGTCTCACCGGCGACCGCCTTCGCGGGCCTTCTGCCGCAGTCGACGAGCGGACGGACGTCGAGGACGGGAATACGACCGATCATGAAATCACCTGGGGGCCGGAGCTCTGAGTCGACAGGGCGCGAAGCGGGCGCGGAGAGCGGAATGCGCGCGCCGCGATGGTGGGGTTCGGTCCTTTCTAGCTGTTCCGTCGACGACTGATGGGGTGTGGGCATGGCCGCTCCTGTCCGCGTTCACTCGAATAGCACTCGAATGGCTGAGGCGTGCGGTGTGGTGCGCGGGTGTGAACCGAATGCGTGTGTCGTCCGACCGATTGCATACGAACCGTGGGCGGACCGCCCGCGGACAGGGGATGAACCATGCGCAGGGCGGTTACGGATCACCGTCGGATCTCATCCGAATGCATTCGTTCCGGGTACCGGAGAAGCCTTCCCACGGATCTCGGTAGGCCAATCCGGTGGTGTGTTAACTACTCGGGCGTATCTGTGACAGTCCGAATACGACGGCCCCACGGAGCGTGCGCCGGATGCCGCGGAACCGGCGTACGCCGGGCGGTAACCGGCGCCACAGGGCAGCTTTCCCTGTGGCGCGAAGGCCCACAAGGCCGCATGAGGGAGGGAATCGGCCATAACGCCTGTGACGGATGTGACGGATGTGTCGTGATCTGCGTGCGGTGGGGGACGGACGCGTGCGGTGGGGGACGAGACGCGTGTGGTGCGGGCGCGGGTGGCCGGACCGTCCGGGGCGGCCGGTGGCAGGGGCGACGGGACGGTCCGCCGCTGACGCCGAGGGTGACGGAGCGGTGCACACAGCGGTGCGTCCCCTCGGATTCGTACGTCCCCTGTAAAGGTGGAGCACGTGAAGGCCATCCGTCGATTCACCGTGCGTCCCGTCCTCCCCGATCCCCTCCAACCGCTCAGCGACCTCGCGCGCAACCTGCGCTGGTCCTGGCACACCGAGACCCGTGAGCTCTTCCAGGCCGTCGATCCGGTGGCCGGCCGGACGGCGGACTGCGACCCCGTGCGCCTGCTCGGTGCCGTGTCGGCCGGACGCCTCGCCGAGCTCGCCCGGGACGAGCAGTTCCTGAACCGGCTCAATGAGGTGTCCGCCGACCTCCGGGAGTACCTGGACGGGCCCAGGTGGTACCAGGAACATGGCGCCCAGGACGACGGGCTTCCCGCCGCCGTCGCCTACTTCTCGCCCGAGTTCGGAGTGACGGCGGCCCTGCCGCAGTACTCCGGCGGGCTCGGCATCCTCGCCGGGGACCACCTCAAGGCCGCCAGCGACCTGGGCGTACCCCTGGTCGGCGTCGGTCTGCTCTACCGCCACGGCTACTTCCGCCAGAGCCTGTCGCGCGACGGATGGCAGCAGGAGCGCTATCCCGTCCTCGATCCGAACGAACTCCCGCTCACGCTCGTGCGGGAGGCCGACGGAACACCCAGCCAGGTCGTCCTGTCCCTGCCCGGCGGCCGCGCGCTGCACGCCCAGATCTGGCAGGCCCAGGTGGGCCGGGTGCCCCTGCTCATGCTCGACTCCGACGTGGAGGACAACGCCCCCGGCGAACGCGAGGTCACCGACCGGCTCTACGGCGGCGGCAGCGAACACCGGCTGCTCCAGGAGATGCTGCTCGGCATCGGCGGGGTGCGCGCGGTGCGGACCTACTGCCGGCTCACCGGCCATCCGGATCCCGAGGTCTTCCACACCAACGAGGGGCACGCCGGATTCCTCGGTCTCGAACGCATCCGGGAACTGTCCGGAACGGGGCTCGACTTCGACTCCGCGATGGAATCCGTCCGCGCGGGCACCGTCTTCACCACCCACACACCGGTCCCGGCCGGCATCGACCGGTTCGACCGCGAACTGGTCGCCCGCCACTTCGGCGACGACGGCGAACTGCCCGGCGTCGCGGTCGACCGCATCCTGCACCTGGGCATGGAGACCTACGCGGGCGGTGACCCGGGCGTCTTCAACATGGCGGTCATGGGGCTCCGTCTCGCTCAGCGCGCCAACGGTGTCTCCACCCTGCACGGTGCCGTCAGCCGGGAGATGTTCGCCGGCCTGTGGCCGGGATTCGACGCCGCGGAGGTGCCGATCACCTCCGTGACCAACGGGGTCCACGCACCCACCTGGGTCGCGCCCGAGGTCTACCGGCTGCGCACCGAGTCCGGCGGCACCCCCGGCCGATGGGACACCGCCGCGCAGATTCCCGACCGGCAGCTCTGGGAACTGCGCCGCACCCTGCGCGAACAACTGGTGACCGAGGTACGGCAGCGGCTGCACGCCTCCTGGACCGACCGAGGCGCGCAGGCCGCCGAACTCGGCTGGATCGACGGCGTGCTGGACCCCGGCGTGCTGACCATCGGCTTCGCCCGCCGGGTGCCCTCGTACAAACGCCTCACGCTGATGCTGCGCGACCGGGACCGGCTGCGGGGGCTGCTCCTGCACCCCGAGCGCCCCCTCCAGATCGTCGTGGCGGGCAAGGCGCACCCGGCCGACGACGGCGGAAAGCGTCTGGTCCAGGAGCTCGTCCGGTTCGCCGACGACCCCCGGGTGCGGCACCGCATCGTCTTCCTGCCCGACTACGGGATGGCGATGGCGCAGAAGCTCTACCCGGGCTGCGACGTCTGGCTGAACAACCCGCTTCGCCCGCTGGAGGCCTGCGGCACGAGCGGGATGAAGGCGGCGCTCAACGGCTGTCTCAACCTGTCGGTCCTCGACGGCTGGTGGGACGAGTGGTTCGAGCCGGACTTCGGCTGGGCCATCCCCACGGCCGACGGCTCCGCGCTGGACGAGGACCGGCGCGACGACCTGGAGGCGGGCGCCCTCTACGAGCTGATCGAGGACCGGGTCGCGCCGCGCTTCTACGACCAGGGGGAGGACGGGCTTCCCGGGCGCTGGATCGAGATGGTCCGCAGCACCCTGGCCACGCTGGGCCCCAGGGTCCTCGCCGACCGGATGGTCCGTGAGTACGTGGAGCGGCTGTACACCCCCGCCGCCCGGGCCCGGCGCGCGCTCGAACCCGCGGCGGCCCGGGAGCTCGCCGGCTGGAAGGCCAGGGTGCGGGCGGCCTGGCCGAGGGTGGCCGTCGACCATGTGGAGGCGGTCACGCCCACCGGGGCGGGCGGCTCGGCCGAACTGGGTGCCACCCTGGCGCTGCGGGTCCGGATCACCCTCGGCTCGCTGGACCCGGACGATGTGGAGGTGCAGGCGGTGGCCGGCCGCGTCGATTCCGCCGACGCGATCTCGGACGCCCAGGTCTTCCCGCTGAAACCGGCGGGCGGCCAGGACCTGGAGGGCCGTTGGCTGTACGACGGACCGCTCGCCCTCGACCGCACCGGCCCGTACGGCTACACCGTCCGGGTGCTGCCGGCCCACCGGCTGCTGGCCACCGGCGCCGAACTCGGCCTGGTCGCACAGCCGACGGGGGCGACGGGCGAGGGCGGAGGCGTGCTGATGCGCTGACGCCCCGCCCTGCCCCGTCCCGTGCCGTTGTGTCCTGCCCTGTGCCGTGCGCCCTGCCTCGTGCCGTGCCGTGCCGTTCGAGGCGCGGCGCGCACGGGGTGGGGCACCGGGTCTTCGCTTCCTGAACGCAGGTCCTTGACGTGTGCAGGTGATGCCTTTAGGTTCCTCACTCATCGCAGCGTTCACAACTCGACCCATCGTTCATGGATGTGAACTCCCGGTGTTCCGGGGCGAGTTGTGGACCTCCTCCGCACCGGAAGGCACCCCCACATGCGCACCGGAACCATCGGCCGCTGCCTCGGCCTCACCGCCGTACTCGCGGCACTGCTCACCGGCGTCCCCGTCGCCCCGGCCTCGGCCGTCCGGACCGGCCCGGACCCGGCACCGGCCGCCGCCCCCGCGGCCTTCACCCATCCCGGCGTGCTCGTAAGCCGCCCCCAGCTCGACTTCGTACGGGCCAAGGTGCAGGCGGGCGCGCAGCCCTGGAAGGGCGCGTACGACCAGATGATGGGGAGCAAGTACGCCTCGCTCACCCGGACGGCCGCGCCGCGCGCCGTCGTGGAGTGCGGGTCCTACTCGAACCCCAACCACGGCTGCACGGACGAGCGCGAGGACGCGATCGCCGCCTACACGCTCTCGCTGGCCTGGTACATCACCCAGGACAGCCGCTATGCCGCCAAGGCCGTCGAGATCATGGACGCCTGGTCCGCCGTGATCAAGGACCACACCAACAGCAACGCCCCCCTCCAGACCGGCTGGGCCGGCTCGTCCTGGCCGAGGGCCGCCGAGATCATCAAGTACACCTACGGCAACTGGCCGAACGCGGACCGCTTCGCCACCATGCTGCGCACCGTGTACCTGCCGAAGGTCATCAACGGATCGAACAGCAACGGGAACTGGGAACTGAGCATGACCGAGGCCGCGATCGGCATCTCGGTCTTCCTGGAGGACCGGGCCTCGTACGACAAGGCCGTCACCAAGTTCCGGGGACGGGTGCCCGCGTACATCTATGTGACCGCGGACGGTTCGCTGCCGAAGGCCGCGCCGGGGAGCGGGCTGGACACCCGCGACAAGATCATCAACTACTGGCAGGGCCAGTCCACGTTCATGGACGGTCTCTCGCAGGAGACCTGCCGCGACCTGACCCACACCGGTTACGGTCTCTCCGCCGTCTCGCACATCGCGGAGACCGGCCGGATCCAGGGCCAGGACCTCTACCCGGAGATCGCCGACCGCCTCCGCCACGCCCTCGGTCTGCACGCCAAGTACCAGCTGGGCACCGCCGTTCCGTCCTCGCTGTGCGGGGGGTCGCTCAAGGACAGCCTCGGTCCGGTCACCGAGGTCGGATTCAACGCGCTGCACAACCGGATGGGGATCGCGATGACCAACACCCAGACCCTCACCGAGCGGCAGCGGCCCGCCGGGTCCAACAACCTGTTCGTCGCCTGGGAGACCCTGACCCACGCCGGCAACCCGAACTGAGCGCGCACAGCCCCGCCCGGGAGGAACTCTCTCCTCCCGGGCGGGGCTGTGCGTCAGAAGCGGGTCGGGCTGCCTGACCGGTTCAGAAGGTCAGCTTGAAGCTGTTGATCTTCCCGGTGTCGCCCGAGTAGACGTCCTGGACCTTCAGCTTCCAGGTGCCGTTCGCGACCTCCGAGGAGGCGTTGACGGTGTACGTCGTCTGGACGTTGTCCGCAGAGTCGCTCGAAGAGGAGTTCTTCAGGCGGTAGGCGCTGCCGTCCGGGGCGACGAGGTCGATGACCAGGTCACCGCGGTAGGTGTGGGTGATGTCCACGCCGACCTTGAGGGTGCTGGGCGCGTTGCCGGTGATACCGGCGACGGTGACCGAGCTGGTGACGGCCGCGCCGCTGTCGGGGATGGAGACCGCCGTGGCGCTCTCGAAGACCGTGCCGGTCGGGTCGGTGCCGCCACCCGGACGGGTACCGACGTTGATGCCGGCCCAGGCGTTGGCGACGGCGGTGTACTCGGCGCTGGTCGTGCCGTACAGCTCACCGGCCGCGGCGAGCGTGCCCGTGCGGGCACCCGCGTAGTTGGTCGTCGAGGTGAACTTGGTGGTGAGCGCCTTGAACCAGATCAGCGCGGCCTTGTCGCGGCCGATGCCGGTCACCGGCAGGCCGTCCGAGGTCGGCGAGTCGTAGTTGACGCCGTTGATGGTCTTGGCGCCGCTGCCCTCCGAGAGGAGGTAGAAGAAGTGGTTGGCCGGACCCGACGAGTAGTGCACGTCGATGTTGCCGATGCCCGAGTACCAGGCGTCCTTGGACGCGCCGTCCTTGCTCGGCTTGTCCTGGTAGCGCAGCGGGGTGCCGTCGCCGTTGATGTCGATCTTCTCGCCGATGAGGTAGTCGCCCTTGTCGGTGGCGTTGTTGGCGTAGAACTCGACGGCGGTGGCGAAGATGTCGCTGGTCGCCTCGTTGAGGCCACCGGACTCACCGCTGTAGTTCAGGTCGGCGGTGTTGGAGGTGACGCCGTGCGTCATCTCGTGCGCCGCGACGTCCAGCGCGGTCAGCGGGGAGGCGTTGCCGCTGCCGTCGCCGTACGTCATGCAGAAGCAGCTGTCGTCCCAGAACGCGTTGACGTAGCTGTTGCCGTAGTGGACGCGGGAGTACGCGCCGACGCCGTCGCCCTTGATGCCGTTGCGGCCGTGGACGTTCTTGTAGTAGTCCCAGGTCTCGGCCGCACCGTAGTGGGCGTCCGCGGCAGCGGTCTCCGCGTTCGCGGCGGTGCCGTCGCCCCAGACGTCGTCGGTGCCGGAGAAGAGGGTGCCCGTGCCGGACGTACCGTGGTTCAGGTTGTACGTCTTGTGGTTGCCGCGGGTGGTGTCGGTCAGGTTGTACGACCCCGAGGTGTTCAGGGTGACCTGGCCGCTGTACTCCGTGTTGCCGACACCGTTCTCGATGGCCTGCCACTCGTAGAGCTTCGCTCCGGAGGTGGCGTCGGTGATGACGTGGAGGGCGTTGGGGGTGCCGTCCTCCTGCAGTCCGCCGACCACGGTCTCGTAGGCGAGCTGCGGGGTGCCCGAGGCCATCCAGACGACCTTGCGGGGCGCCGTGTCGGCCGCGGTCTTCGACGAACCGTCCGCCTTGGCCAGGCCGACGGCCTGCTTCTCGGCGGTCGCCGGGGCCACGTCCGCGGTCAGGTCGACGGCCTTGAGCTGCGCCGAGGTGGTCGTGGACGCCTTGGTGACGCTCTTGGTCACGCCGGCCTTCGACTCCTGGACGATCAGGTCGCCGCCGAGGACGGGAAGCCCGTCGAAGGTGCGCTCGTAACGCGTGTGCGTGGTGCCGTCGTTGTCCTGAATGACGTCCTTGACAACGAGCTTCTCCTGCGAGCCGAGGCCGAGGCCCTTGGCGGTGGCCGCCCTGCTCGCGGTGGCCTCGCGGATCAGCTCGGCGCGCTGCGAGGGTGAGAGCTGCTTGGCCAGCGCGCCGGTACGGGGCTGTGAGGCCGAGGAGGCGGCCTGCGCGGCGCCTTCCGGGCTGGCTGTGGCTGTTCCGGCCTGGACTCCTACGGCGAGGAGTGCTGCTGCGGCTATCAGAGCGCCGGTCGCGGTGGTACGACGGCTGAGCGTGGATCTCACGCGGACTCCTTCTGCGAGGGGGGTACCGGCGGCTGGGAGCCGTCCGGGCAGTGCGAGCAGTGAGCAGAACGGGGTGAAGAGTGTCAGCCGGGAGCGTTGTCTGTCAGGACCGCGTCAACAAGTTGGCCGGAATTCGTCCGTTGCCGGAATGGTCATGTTCGTTAAGCGGACGTTTCGCCGATCATTGCCGCGATGTTGCCGGGGGGTTCGGAAGCCCGAATGTGCAGAGGGCGTTGAGGTTTGGCTCCCCGATGGTGTGTTCGAAAAGAATGTGAAGAACCGGAAAGTGACCATCAGGCGAGACGGCTTGCAACTGTGGCTCGTTCCGCGCTCCGCCGGGCTGCCCGCGGGAGAACGGGGAACCGGTCTGCTGAACCCCGGCCGGTGTTCCGCCCGGGAACCGTGATGCCCGGGGTGCTCGCGGGGTGAGGCCGGGGACCCTCGCGGCGCAGTTCGCGGCGTCGGCGCGGGCCCGCGCGAAGAGCCGCCGGCACAACGGGATCCCAGGTGTGGGCGAAGAGCCCGGTGGCCGTGCGCGGACGGCGGTCGGCGACCAACTCGTAGCAGTGGCCACCGTGATCAGCCATCTCGTCACCGGGTGCTCGCCGTCGCGCCGCGTGAGGGGGCCATGGGCGCGATGCGGTGCTCGCATCACACGGGTCCGGTGCGCACCGAATCGCGGAACCTGCGGCGGGAGAGCCTCAGACCAGGCTCTCCCGCCAGGTGCGGTGCAGACCCGCGAACCGGCCCGTGCCGCCGATGAGTTCGGCAGGGACGCCGTCCTCCACGATGCGGCCGTGCTCCATCACCAGGACCCGGTCCGCGATCTCCACGGTCGACAGCCGGTGGGCGATGACCACCGCGGTGCGGCCGTGCAGCACGGTGTCCATCGCCCGCTGCACCGCCCGCTCGCCCGGGATGTCCAGGGAGCTCGTCGCCTCGTCGAGGATCAGGACCGCCGGGTTGGCGAGCAGAGCGCGGGCGAAGGCCACCAACTGACGCTGACCTGCCGAGATCCGGCCGCCCCGCTTGCGTACGTCCGTGTCGTACCCGTCGGGCAGACCCGCGATGAAGTCATGGGCGCCGATCGCCCTGGCGGCCTCCTCGATCTCCGCACGGGTCGCGTCCGGGCTGCCGATCGCGATGTTCTCCGCGACCGTGCCCGAGAACAGGAAGGCCTCCTGGGTCACCATGACCACCCCGCGCCGGAGTTCGGGAGTGGCGAGGTCCCGCAGATCGGTGCCGTCCAGCAGGACCCGGCCCTCGGTCGGGTCGTAGAAGCGGGCCAGCAGCTTGGCCAGCGTCGACTTGCCCGCGCCCGTCGAACCGACCACGGCGACCGTCTGGCCCGCGGGCACGGTCAGATCGAAGCGGGGCAGTACCTCGCCGCCGGTGCGGTACGCGAAGCGCACCGCGTCGAAGACCACCTCACGGCCCGGGTGGCCGCCCGTGAGCGGAGGCAGCTCCCTCGGCTCCGCGGCCTCCGGGACCGTGGGGGTCTGGGCCAGCAGCCCCGCGATCTTCTCCAGCGAGGCCGCCGCCGACTGGTAGGAGTTGAGGAACATGCTCAGCCGGTCGATCGGGTCGTACAGCCGTCGCAAGTACAGAACCACCGCGGCCAGCACACCGAGGGCGAGGCTTCCGGAGGCGACGCGGTAGGCACCCCACAGTACGATTCCGGCCACGGCGGTGTTGGCGACCAGCCGGGACCCGACGACGTAACGCGCGTTCTCCAGCATCGCGTCGCCGTTCGTGCGGCGGTGCTCGTGGTTCAGCTTCCCGAAGACCTCGTCGTTGACGGGCTCGCGGCGGAAGGCCTGGACGGGGCGGATCCCGTTCATCGTCTCCGCGAACTTCACGATGACCCCGGCGGTCGCCGTCGAGCGCGAGGCGAAGATCACCGCCGCCCGGCGCTGATAGAGCCGCACCAGGAGATACAGCGGCAGGAAGGACAGCACGGCGACGGCGCCCGTGCCGAAGTCCAGCCAGAGCAGCATCAGGGAGATGGAGACGAAGGAGAGAACGACCCCGATCAGCTCCTGCAGGCCCTCGCTCAGCAGCTCCCGCAGCGACTCCACATCGGTGGTCGACCGGGAGATCAGCCGCCCCGAGGTGTACCGCTCGTGGAAGTCCACGCTCAGCGCCTGCGCATGACGGAAGATCCGGCCGCGCAGATCGAGCAGCACGTCCTGGTTGACCCGGGCGGAGGCCCGGATGAACGCGTACTGCATGGCGCCCGCGGCGGCCGAGCAGAGTGCGTAGCCGAGGGCCACCGCGATCAGCGGCCCGTAGTCCTCGTCCCGGAACGCGGGCACTCCGCTGTCGATGGCGTACGCCACGAGCAACGGCCCCGCCTGTACGGCAGCCTGCTGGATCAGCAGGAACAGCGCGGAGAGCGCGACCCGGCCCCGCAACGGCCGCAGCAGCGACACGAGCAGCGCGCGCGTGGCGCCGCGCGGGGTGGGCAGGTCGTCGCGGTCGAAGGGGTCACCGGGCCGGTCGGCGGGCGCGGTGCCCCCTGCTTCCGCGGCCGTCTCCGGAAACGGCTGGTCCTCGCTGTCGCCCGGTCCGGTGGGACGCCCGGTCGTGGTGCTCGTCATCGGGTGCTGCTTTCCTCGGCAGGGGCGTACGTGCCCGGAAGGTCATCGGCCGTCGTGCGGGTGCCGCTCTCCCGGGCCGGGGAGAGCCCGCCCGGAAGGTCATCCGCCGTCGTGTCCGGACGGGGTACGCCGACGGGCTCCCCGCCGCCCGGGACGCCCGCACCGGACATCAGCCAGGCGTACTCGGCGTTGCCGCGCAGCAGTTCCTGGTGGGTACCGACCGCGCTGATGCGGCCGTCCGACAGCAGCGCCACCCGGTCGGCGAGCATCACGGTGGACGGGCGGTGCGCGATCACGATCGCGGTGGTCTCCTCCAGCACGCGCCGCAGCGCCGCCTCGACGAGCGTCTCCGTATGCACGTCCAGCGCGGACAGCGGGTCGTCGAGGACCAGGAAACGCGGACGGCCGACGACGGCCCTGGCCAGTGCGAGACGCTGCCGCTGGCCGCCGGAGAGACTGAGGCCCTGCTCGCCGACCTGGGTGTCGATGCCGTGCGGCAGGTCGTGGACGAAGTCGGCCTGCGCGACGGACAGGGCCCGTCGCAGATCCGCCTCGTCCCCGCCGCCCATCAGTACGTTCTCCCCGACGCTCGCCGAGAAGAGCGTCGGTTCCTCGAACGCCACCGACACCAGCTCGCGCAGTCGCGCGCGCGGCATGGTGGCGATGTCCTCGCCGTCCAGCGTGATCCGGCCCGAAGTGGCCTCGTGCAGCCGGGGTACGAGCGCGGTGAGCGTGGTCTTCCCTGATCCCGTGGCCCCGACCAGGGCCATGGTCTCGCCGGGCCGGATCCGCAGATCGATCCGGTCCAGTACGGGCGCGGAATCCTCCTCCGCGTCCGGGTAGCGGAACCCGACGCCCTCGAAGACCATGCCGCCGGCCCCTGAGCGCTCGTCGGGTTCGGATCCCCGGGACGTGGCCGGGCCCGGGGAAGCGGTGGTGTCCGGGGAGGTGGCGGGGCCCGGGGGCGTGGCGGTGTCCGTCTCCTCCGCCACGTCCATCACCTCGAAGAACCGCTCCGTGGCCGTCGCCGACTCCTGGCTCATCGCCAGCAGGAAGCCGATCGACTCGACGGGCCAGCGCAGCGCAAGCGCCGTGGAGAGGAAGGCGACCAGGGTGCCCGCCGACAGCCCGCCGTCCGCGACCTCGATCGTGCCGAGCACCAGGGCGGCCCCGATCGCGAGTTCGGGAATCGTCGTGATCAGCGCCCAGATGCCCGCGAGCAGCCGCGCCTTGCCGATCTCCGTGGTGCGCAGCCGCTCCGAGAGCGCCCGGAAGGCGAGAGCCTGGCTGCGGTGCCGGCCGAAGCCCTTGACGATGCGGATGCCGAGCACGCTCTCCTCGACCACCGTCGTCAGATCGCCCACCTGGTCCTGGGCCCTGCGCGCCACCACCGAGTACTTCGTCTCGAAGACCGAGCAGATGATCACCAGGGGCACGACCGGGGCCAGCAGCACCAGGCCGAGCGTCCACTCCTGGAGCATCAGGATCACGAAGCCGGCCAGGATCGTGGTGGTGTTGACCAGCAGGAAGGTCAGCGGAAAGACCAGGAACATGCGCAGCAGCATCAGATCCGTGGTCGCGCGAGACAGCAGCTGGCCCGAGGACCACCGGTCGTGGAAGGCGACCGGGAGCCGCTGGAGATGCCGGTAGAGGTCGGCCCGCATCGACGCCTCGACGCCGGCCAGCGGACGCGCCACCATCCACCGCCGCACCCCGAACAGGACCGCCTCGGTGATCCCCAGCAGCAGCAGGAACAGCGCCCCGAGCCAGACCCCGCCCGGATCCTGATGAGCGACCGGCCCGTCGACGATCCACTTCAGCACGAGCGGGATCACCAGGCCGAGGCACGAGGCGACGATCGCGATCAGGGCGGCACCGGCCATACGGTTCCGTACCGGCTTCACGTACGGCCACAGCCGCAGCAGCGACTGCACGGCGGACCGTTCCTTGGGTTCTACATGTTCTTCGGGCATCAGGAGTGAGCCTACGTTTCACGGCTGACATCGCTCATGTGGTTTTCCTCGCCCCGAGCGCGCTTGACGGGCAGCCGGAAGCATCCGATATTTGTCCTCCCCCGGGGGGAGGGGCGGGCGTGCACACGGGTGCGCATCACCGTGTGAGCAACCAGGGGCGGGACGCATGACGACGGTTGACGGCTACAACGAGCGCTGCGAGCAGCTGTTCCTGGCGGGCGGGTTCGGTGCCGTACGGCGTGCCGCGCGGCAGGGGCTCGACGAGGTGGGCCCGCATGCCGATCTCTACTGCTGGCTTGCCGTGGCCCACGCCTCCGAGGACGAGGACGATCACGACACGGAGGCCGAACGCGCCTTCCGCAAGGGGCTCGCACTCGAAGGGGACCACCTCGGCCTGCTGGCCGGGTACGGCGAGCTGTGTCTGCGCAGCGACGGCTTCGAGTACCCCGGGCGGGCCTCCCGCGCCGTGCAGCTGGCCCGGCGCCTCGAAGAGCTCGCACCCGGCTCCGAGGAGAACGCCCGGCTGCGGCAGGCCCACCGCTGGGCGAACCGCAGTTACTGGGACGATCTGCGGATGGCCGCGGCCCGGGGCGCTGTGAAGCGGCAGGCGGTGGAGGCGCAGGCAGCGGATGTGGTGGACGCTCTGCGCACGCAGAACATCGAGGGGGCGAAGGCGCGGGCCTCGGCAGCGGCACAGACCTGGCCCGGGGACCTGCGCACGGCCGTTCTCGCGGCCACGCTCGAAGCCCTGTCCGGACCCGGGAACGCCCCGTTGCGCTGGATGGCCCGCCACCGGGGCTGGGTCTGGGGGCGTCCGTCGCGCTCTCGGCCCTGACCGGGGCGCTGCTCCGGCTGACCGGCGTCGTCAACGGGTTCGGTCCGTGGGGCCTGCTGTGGATGCTGCCGGTGCTCGGGGCCGACGCCCGGCTCTCCTCGATCCGCAAGGAGGGCGAACGGGCGGCCGTGGCACGGCTGGAGGAACGACTGGCGGGGACGGGGACGGCGACGACGGCGGGGACGGGGTCCGGCCAGACCGGTCCCGGTGGCAGTCCGGTGGCCGTCTCCGGCGTCTGAGGGATCCGGGCCCCGCGCCCAGGGGAGCCGGGTCGCGCACCGAGGGGAGCCGGGACCCGCGCCCAGGGTCCGGTGCCGGGGCCCCGGGGGGCCGGGCCGGGCAGCGACAGGTCGTAGCGCGTATCAACCGATCGGCCGATGCCGGTTCGAGCGCGATGGGGGATGCCGCCCGGTGCCCCGCTCCCGCGATGCTCACCGGCATGGCAATCATCGAAGTGAACGGGGTGCGCAAGACGTACGCGGGCCGCCCCGTGGTCGACGGGGTGAGCTTCTCCGTGGACGAGGGGGAGATCTTCGGGATTCTCGGTCCCAACGGCGCGGGCAAGACCACCACCGTCGAATGCGTCGAAGGACTGCGGACCCCCGACGCCGGTACGGTCCGGGTCGCCGGTCTCGACCCCGTCGCCGACCACGACCGCGTGACACTCCTGCTGGGCGCGCAGCTCCAGGAGAGCGACATGCAGCCGAAGATCACCGTGGGCGAGGCACTCGACCTGTACAGCGCCTTCTACCCGAAGCCCGCCGACTGGCGCCCGATCGCCGAACGCCTCGGGCTGCACACCAGGCTCACCACCCGGTTCCACCGGCTCTCGGGCGGCCAGAAGCAACGCCTGTCCATCGCGCTCGCACTCGTCGGCAGCCCCCGGGTCGTGGTCCTCGACGAGCTGACCACCGGACTGGATCCGCGCGCACGGCGCGACACCTGGCAGCTGATCCAGGAGGTACGGAACACCGGGGTCACGGTCCTGCTGGTCACCCACTTCATGGAGGAGGCCCAGCACCTCTGCGACCGAATCGCCGTGATCGACAAGGGCAGGATCGTCGCCCTCGACACCCCGTCCGGACTGATCGCCGGCGCCGGCAGCTCCACCGTCATCTCCTTCACCCCCTCCGAGCCGCTCCCCGAGGCCGAACTGGCCGCGCTGCCCGGTGCGGTCTCGTGCGAGACCAGGAACGGACGGGTCGTCATCAACGGCACCGACGAGACCGTCAACGCCGTCATCTCACTGCTGGCCGGGCGCCGGATCACCGCGCGGCAACTCCGGGTCGCCGAGGCCACACTCGACGACGCCTTCCTCGACCTCACCGAGCACCCCGGCCCCGCGGACGAGCGCGGACTGACAGAAAAGGCAGCCTGAGATGGCCACAGCGCACACCGCCCCGACACCGGCGCCCCGCGCCGCCTCCGCCGGTCCGACGCTCGCGGTCCTGAGGTCCGAGACCCGGCTCTTCCTCCGTGAACCGGGCAGCCTGTTCTGGATCCTCGCCTTTCCGACCGTACTCATGACGATCCTCGGCCTGATCCCGTCCTTCCGGGAGCACGACGAGGGGCTCGGCGGGCGCCGCGTCATCGACCTGTACGTCCCCGTGACCGTGCTGCTCGCCATGATCATGGCCGGTCTCCAGGCGATGCCTCCCGTTCTCACCGGCTACCGCGAACGCGGCATCCTGCGCCGCATGTCCACCACTCCCGTGCGGCCGTCCGCCCTGCTCGGCGCGCAGATCGTGCTGCACGGCGTCGCCGCGCTCGGCTCCGCCCTGCTGGTGATGGCCGTCGGCCGGATCGCCTTCGGAGTGCGGCTGCCCGGACAGCCGTTCGGCTATCTGCTGGGGCTGCTGCTGGCCGTCGCCTGCGTGCTGGCGCTGGGCGCGCTGGTCTGCGCCGTCTCGCGCACCATGAAGATCGCGGCAGCCCTGGGCTCGGTCGTCTTCTTCGTCACCATGTTCACCGCCGGGGTGTGGGTGCCGGTGCAGACCATGCCCGACATGCTCCGCCGCATCGTCCAGATCACCCCGTTCGGCGCGGCGTCCCAGGTGCTGGACCGCGCGGCCACCGGCGCCTGGCCGAGCTGGGCGTTTCTCGGCGTGGTGGCGCTGTGGACCGTACTGGCGGCGGTGGCGGCGATCCGCACGTTCCGCTGGGAGTAGGCGCCGCGGGAGACTTCACCCATGAACGCGGGGGAGAACAAGGAAGCAGTGACCGGGGCGATGACGGCCGATCAGTGGTGGGAGCGGTTCTTCCGGCAGGGACCGTACGGACTGCTCGGCCTCGCCGCCGTGGTCTCGGCCCTGACCAGCGAGCTCATCATGTCCCGCGCGGATGTGTACGGTGCCGCGGCGCTGGTCCCGGCCGCGCTCGCCCTTCAGCTCCGGTGGAGCCGCAACCCGGCTCCGCAGGGGTCGCGGGCGGCCCAGCTCCACTTCGTCGTCCGCACTCTGCTGGCCTTCGGGCTGACCTGGTGCAACCCGTTCTTCTCGATCTACGCGGTGCTCGGCTACTTCGACGCCGGGCGGCTGCTTCCGAGGCGGCGGACCCGGGCCGGGCTGCTGGTCGTCGCCTCCATCATGGCGGGATCGCAGTCCGGCAGCGGCCTGCCGCCCACCTCCCTCATGAACTGGGCCGTCTTCGCCGTCGTGCTGGCCGTGCACGTGACCCTCGTCACGATCTTCGCCAGGATCGGCGACCAGGAGGCCGTGCAGGCGCGCGCCCAGACCGACACCATCGCCGCCCTGGAGTCGGCCAACGCCCGCCTCGAACAGGCTCTGGCGGAGAACGCGGGCCTGCACGCCCAACTCCTCGTGCAGGCCCGCGAGGCGGGGGTGGCCGACGAGCGGAGCCGGCTGGCCGCCGAGATCCACGACACCATCGCCCAGGGACTCGCCGGCATCATCGCCCAGCTCCAGGCCGTCACCTCCACGGCGGGGACCGACCCCGCGCTCGCCGGGGAACACCTCGCCCGCGCCGCCGCGCTCGCCCGCCACAGCCTCGGCGAGGCGCGGCGCTCGGTGCACAATCTGCTGCCGGCCGCGCTGGAGCACGACGATCTGCCCGGTGCCCTGGAGAAGACGGTCACCACCTGGTCGCAACAGACCGGTGTCCGCGCCGAGTTCACGGTCACCGGCACCGCCGAACCCCTGCACGACGAGGTGGGAGCCACCCTGCTGCGCATCGCCGAGGAAGCCCTCGCCAACGCCGCCCGCCACGCCGGGGCCACCCGGGCCGGCGTCACTCTGTCCTACATGGGCGACGAGATCTCGCTGGACGTCCGGGACGACGGCCGGGGCTTCGACCCGGCCGCGCTGCCGCCGTACCGGGGCGCCGGCGGATTCGGCCTCGGCGGCATGCGGGCGCGCGCCGAACGCATCGCCGGCACGGTCGAGGTGGAGACCGGGCCGGACCTCGGCACCGCCGTCTGCGCCCGGGTCCCGATGGTCCAGCAGGGCTGACAGCTCCTCACGGCGGTCCGGCCGGGCCGGCAGCCGGTGGTGCGCAGTACGGTGGACCGCTATGGCCCAGGAACCCGCACGCGTCATCACGCTGATCGTCGTCGACGACCACCCCGTCGTACGGGACGGACTGCGCGGCATGTTCGCCTCGGCGCCCGGGTTCCGGGTGCTCGGTGAGGCGGCCGACGGCGTCGAGGGCGTCGACATGGCAGTCCGGCTCGACCCCGATGTCGTCCTCATGGACCTGCGGATGCCGGGCGGCGGCGGAGTCGCGGCGATCACCGAACTGACCCGGCGCGGCGCCCGTTCCAAGGTCCTGGTCCTCACCACGTACGACACCGACTCCGACACCCTGCCCGCGATCGAGGCGGGCGCCACCGGCTATCTGCTCAAGGACGCACCGCGCGACGAACTCTTCACGGCGGTCCGCGCCGCCGCCGACGGCCGCACGGTCCTGTCACCGGCGGTCGCCTCCCGGCTGATCTCACGTGTGCGTACCCCGGCCGCGCCCGGCGTCGAGGCGCTGTCCGCGCGCGAGCGCGAGGTGCTCCGGCTGGTCGCCCGGGGTACGTCGAACCGCGAGATCGCCGCCGAACTGTTCATCAGCGAGGCGACCGTGAAGACCCATCTCACCCATGTCTTCGCCAAATTGGGCGCCAAGGACCGCGCCGAGGCCGTCGCGGTCGCCTACGAGCGCGGCATCCTCGGCTGACCGGCGGCCCCCTCACCCCGTCACCCGCAGCAGCAGGACCGACCGCGCCGGCACGGTCAGGCCCGCGCCGCCCCGGTGGACCGTGCCCGGTGCGGCCGACTGGTCCTCGCGGGAGGTGTCCAGGACCAGTTCGTACCCCTGGGCCCAGGGCGGCCCCGGCAGCAGGAACTCCACCGGCCGGTCCCCGGTGTGCAGGACCGCCAGGAAACTGTCGTCGGTCACCTGCTCACCCCGGGCGTCCCGGCCCGGGATGTCCCGGCCGGAGAGGTAGAGCCCGACCGTCGCGGCCGGTGCGTACCAGTCGTCCTCCGTCATCTCCGTGCCCTGCCGGGTGAACCACGCCAGGTCCCGAAGCCCGTCCGGGGCCTGCGCCCGGCCGGAGAAGAACGCCCTCCGGCGCAGCACCGGATGGGCGTGGCGCAGCGCCAGCACCCGGGCCGTCAGCTCGGTCAGCTCGCGCCACCGCGGCTGCTCCAGCAGCGACCAGTCCACCCAGCCGGTCTCGTTGTCCTGGCAGTAGGCGTTGTTGTTGCCGCCCTGGGTACGGCCCATCTCGTCGCCCGCGACCAGCATCGGCACCCCGGTCGACAGGAGCAGCGTGGCGAGGAGGTTGCGCAACTGGCGGCGGCGCAGCGCGTTGACACCGGCGTCGTCGGTCTCTCCCTCGGCGCCGCAGTTCCAGGCCCGGTTGTCCGAGGTGCCGTCCCGGTTGCCCTCGCCGTTGGCCTCGTTGTGCTTGTGCTCGTAGCTCACCAGGTCGCGCAGGGTGAAGCCGTCGTGCGCGGTGACGAAGTTGACGGAGGCGTACGGCCGGCGGCCGCCCCACGCGTACAGGTCGCTCGACCCGGCCAGCCGGTAGCCGAGATCGCGTACGTCGGGCAGGGCGCCGCGCCAGAAGTCCCGTACGGCGTCGCGGTACCGGTCGTTCCACTCGGTCCACAGCGGGGGGAAGGCCCCGACCTGGTAGCCGCCGTTGCCCACGTCCCAGGGTTCGGCGATCAGCTTCGCCCGGCGCAGCACCGGGTCCTGGGCGATCACCGCGAGGAAGGGGGACAGCATGTCGACGTCGTGCATCGAGCGGGCGAGCGCCGCCGCCAGATCGAAACGGAAGCCGTCGACGCCCATCTCGGTGACCCAGTACCGCAGGGAGTCGGTGATCAGCCGCAGCACGTGGGGCTGCACCACGTGCAGGGTGTTCCCGCATCCGGTGTAGTCGGCGTATCTGCGGGCGTCGGCCTGGAGCCGGTAGTAGCCGCGGTTGTCGATGCCGCGCAGCGACAGCGTCGGGCCCAGTTCGCCCGCTTCGGCGGTGTGGTTGTAGACGACGTCGAGGATCACCTCGATGCCCGCGTCGTGCAGGGCGCGGACCATCCGCTTGAACTCGCCGACCTGCTCTCCCGCCGTGCCGCTCGCGGAGTACCCGGCGTGCGGGGCGAAGTAGCCGATCGAGTTGTAGCCCCAGTAGTTGCGCAGCCCGCGCCGCAGCAGATGGTCCTCGTGGGCGAACTGGTGCACCGGCAGCAGCTCGACGGCCGTGACCCCGAGGCGCTTCAGATGGCCGACGGCCGCGGGGTGCGCGAGCCCGGCGTAGGTGCCCCGCAGCTCCTCCGGAATGCCGGGATGGCGGGCGGTGAAGCCGCGCACATGCAGCTCGTAGATGACGGAGTCGGCCCAGGGAGTCTTGGGGCGGCGGTCCTCGGCCCAGTCGTCGTCGTCGTGGACGACCACCCCCTTGGGAACGTACGGAGCGGAGTCGCGTTCGTCGCGCACGGTGTCGGCGACCTGCTGCTGGGGCCAGTCCCTCACATGGCCGTACACCTCGGCCGGAAGGGTGAAATCGCCGTCCACCGCCCGTGCGTACGGGTCGAGGAGCAGTTTCGCCGCGTTCCACCGGGCGCCCGTCCATGGGTCCCAGCGGCCGTGCACCCGGTAGCCGTAACGCTGCCCGGGCCGCACACCGGGCACGAAGCCGTGCCAGATCTCGTGGGTCAGCTCGGTGAGGGCCAGGCGGGTCTCGGTGCCGTCCGCGTCGAAGAGGCAGAGTTCGACGGCCTCCGCCCCGCCGGCCCAGAGGGCGAAATTGGTGCCCGCGACCCCGTCGGGGCCCGTCCGGAAGCGGGCTCCCAGGGGCATCGGGGTGCCCGGCCACACGGCGGGCGCCCGACCGTCGCCCGCGGTGGCACGCCCGGATCCGGCGGACGGCGCCCACTGCGCCGGAGGTCCCGGCGGCCCCGTGTCCGTCCCCGGCACTGCCTCCTGCTCGGCTGCGCTCGACACCTGCTCGCCTCCCGCGGCTCGTGGGACCGGCACCGGAAGGGGGCATGCGGCGTCCCGGCCGAGGCTCCCCGAGTGTGGTCGTCCCCTCTGTTCTTCCCACGACGGGGCCCGGACTCACGTTTCCCCGGGGCCGCCCCCGTCGTTGGGGGGACGTGAACCACGTAGCGAAGAAGGCAGGGGCGGGCCCGGCGGCAGTGACGGTCCGGTCGGGACTGCTCGCCGTACTGGCCGTACTGGCAGTTCTGACCGGCTGCTCGGTCACGGACTCGGTCACCGGCGGGAAACCCGGCTCGCCGCAGGAGGCCATCCGGATCACCCCCCAGGACCGGGCCGAAGGCGTCGCGCCGGACACCAGGGTCGAAGTGAAGGTCCCCGACGGGCGGCTGGAGAGCGTCGAGGTGACCCGGATCGAGGACGCGCAGGAGCAGAAGGTGCGGGGCCTGATCGCCGAGGACGGACGCTCCTGGGCCCCGCAGGGGGTGGCCGGCCGGCTCGCGCTCGCCGCCAAGTACAGCGTCGACGCGGTGGCGGTGGACGGGGCGGGGCACCGCTCGGCCCGGCACACCACCTTCACCACCACGGTCCCCGAACACCGCTTCATCGGGTACTTCAAGCCGGAGAACCGGTCGACGGTGGGCACCGGCATGATCGTCTCGTTCGCGTTCAACCGTCCTGTCACCCGCCGCGAGGCCGTGCAGCGGGCCATCAGGGTGACCTCGGATCCGGCGGTCGAGGTGGTGGGGCACTGGTTCGGCGACAAACGCCTGGACTTCCGCCCCGCCGCTTACTGGCGGCCGGGCACCGAGGTGACCGTCGAGGTGGGGCTGCGCGATGTGGAGGGGGCGCCGGGGGTGTACGGCAGCCAGCGCAAGACCGTCAGGTTCACGGTCGGCCGGGAGCAGGTGTCCCGGGTGGACTCGGCCGCGCACACGATGGAGGTGCGCCGGGACGGGCAGCTGGTCTCCACCGTCCCGATCACCGCAGGCTCGCCGACGACCACCACGTACAACGGCAGGATGGTGGTCAGCGAGATGCACGAGGTGACGCGGATGGACGGGCGGACCGTCGGTTTCGGCGGCGAGTACGACATCAAGGACGTCCCGCACGCCATCAGGCTCACCGAGTCCGGCACCTTCCTGCACGGCAACTACTGGTCCGACGAGGACATCTTCGGCTCGGACAACGTCAGCCACGGATGCATCGGACTGCGTGACGTACAGGGCGGCAGCAGCGCCACCCCGGCCGGCTGGTTCTTCGACCGGACGCTGATCGGCGACGTCGTCGAGGTCGTCAACTCCAAGGACAAGAAGGTCGCTCCGGACAACGGCCTGGGCGGCTGGAACATGGACTGGAAGCGGTGGAAGGCGGGTTCCGCGCTCCAGTGACACCCGGGGGTGTCTTCCCCCGTCCCTCATCGACGGCGCGGCCCCGGGGCCGCGCCGTCCGGCGTACCGGTGCCCCGGCGGGCGTACCGCTCGTGACCAGGCGAACTCCTGGGACGAGTTGGGACTGAACGGTGACAATTGCGAGGCGGTCTCCGTACCGCCGGTGTGATTATCTTTCGCTGAGCGCGCATGTGCAGCGTGCGGGGGTGGGGGCCTGCGGGCTCCCGGGGCCTTGGCGGGGCCAGGCCGTGTGAGGGGAGACGACCACATTGAACGGGCAGCCGATATCGGGGACATCGGCCGGGGCGAGAAGCGGGCGGCGGGGGCGTGGCTCCACCGGTCTGCCGGCTCTGGCGCTGGGTGCGTTGCTGTTGCTGGTGACGGCGTGCGGCGGAGGGGACACCGACGGCGGAGGCAAGGGCGGCAAGGCGGACGGGGCGGGAACGGGGGACACCACCGCGTCGCAGGCCGTCGTGAACGTCGTGCCGAAGGACGGGGCCGATTCCGTCGCGACGAGCGGGGCGCTGAAGATCTCGGCCGAGCAGGGGAAGCTGACCACGGTCAAGGTCTCCGACCCCAAGGGGGCGGACGTCGCGGGGAAGATCGCGGCCGACGGCACCAGCTGGGCGCCGGACCGGCATCTGGCCTCGGCGACCAAGTACAAGGTCCACGCGGTCGCCAAGGACGCGAAGGGCCGTGAGTCGGCGAAGGACACCACCTTCACCACGCTGGTCCCGCAGAACACTTTCATCGGGCAGTACACCCCGGAGGACGGTTCCACGGTCGGTGTCGGTATGCCGGTCTCGATCCACTTCACCCGGGGCATCACCGACCCGGAGGCCGTCGAGAAGGCCATCGAGGTGACGGCCGAGCCCGCCGTCGAGATCGAGGGCCACTGGTTCGGCAACGACCGCCTGGACTTCCGCCCCCAGGACTACTGGGCGGCCGGCACCAAGGTGACCGTGAAGCTCGACCTCGATGGTGTCGAGGGACGCCCCGGGGTCTACGGCAAGCAGGCCAAGTCGGTGTCGTTCACCGTCGGACGCCGGCAGGTCAGCACCGTCGACGCGGACTCGCACCGGATGAAGGTCGTCCGCGACGGCAAGCAGATCAAGGACATCCCCATCTCTGCGGGCGCCCCGGCCACCACCACGTACAACGGCCAGATGGTCATCAGCGAGAAGCTCCGGGTGACCCGGATGAACGGCGACACCGTCGGCTTCGGCGGTGAGTACGACATCAAGGACGTGCCGCACGCGATGCGCCTGTCCACGTCGGGCACCTTCATCCACGGCAACTACTGGGGCGGCTCCGGCATCTTCGGCACCACCAACACCAGCCACGGCTGCGTCGGTCTGCGCGATGCCCGGGGCGCCGGTGACCCGAGCACCCCGGCGGCCTGGTTCTTCAACAATTCGCTGATCGGTGACGTCGTGGTCGTCAAGAACTCCCACGACGACACGATCCAGCCGGACAACGGCCTCAACGGCTGGAACATGAGCTGGCCGGAGTGGACCAAGTAGGTCCCCCGGTACGGAACACGGAGCGGGCCCGGTGCTGTGACCAACAGCACCGGGCCCGTCGTGGTTAGCGGCAGTTAACCTGCCTCCCATGACCGTAACCCTCGAAGTAAGCGGCGGCGTCGGCACGATCCGGCTGGACCGTCCGCCGATGAACGCCCTGGACATCGCCACCCAGGACCGGCTGCGTGAGCTCGCCGAGGAAGCCTCCCGGCGTGACGACGTGCGTGCCGTGGTGCTCTACGGCGGTGAGAAGGTGTTCGCGGCCGGCGCGGACATCAAGGAGATGCAGGCGATGGACCACCCGGCGATGGTCGTACGGTCCAAGGCGCTGCAGGACTCCTTCACCGCGGTGGCCCGGATCCCCAAGCCCGTCGTCGCCGCCGTCACCGGATACGCGCTCGGCGGCGGCTGCGAGCTGGCCCTCTGTGCGGACTTCAGGATCGCCGGTGACAACGCCAGGCTGGGGCAGCCCGAGATCATGCTGGGGCTCATCCCCGGCGCGGGCGGCACACAGCGACTCGCCCGTCTGGTGGGTCCCGCCAAGGCGAAGGACCTGATCTTCACCGGTCGCCATGTGAAGGCCGAGGAGGCTCTGACCATGGGGCTGGTCGACCGCGTGGTGCCCGCTGCCGAGGTGTACGAGCAGGCGCACGCCTGGGCCGCCAAGCTGGCGAAGGGGCCGGCGCTCGCGCTGCGCGCCGCCAAGGAGGCGGTGGACGCCGGACTGGAGACGGACATGGACACCGGTCTCACGATCGAGCGGACCTGGTTCGCCGGCCTCTTCGCCACCGAGGACCGGGAGCGCGGAATGCGCAGCTTTGTGGAGGAGGGGCCGGGCAAGGCCAAATTCCTCTGACCGAACGCCAGTTGGGAACGACTGGGCGCCCGTTCATCCGTGTGGGCGGATTAGCTGGGCCTTGAGGCAACCTTGGGGCCCAGCTCCCCGTCGGTCCTGGCAAACCCGTTCGGGTGCGGTATCCGCGCAGGTCGGCCCCGGTATCCGGCAGGGTTTTCTGCCACTGGCATATGCCTGGAGCCTGGTACGGAACGCCTGATTCCGGGCCGGGGATTCCCGGGGAACGGCCACGGAACGTCTCCGGTGCGGCCATGATGGTGTCCATGGCGGGCCTGGAGGGTGTGGAGCAGCCGCGACAGCGCAGCAGCGCGACTGCGGCACGGAGGATTCCGGCCGTCGATGACGAACACGCGTTCAAGGCGCTGGAGTTGTTCGGAAATCCGGCGGATGACGAAGTCCGGCTGCCCTCCCGGCCGGAGTCCGCCGCGACCGCCCGCAGGCTCACCTCCTGTGTGGTGCTGGGTCAGTGGGCGCTCTCCCCGCAGACTGCCGAGCATGCCGTCCTGCTCGTGTCCGAACTCGTCGGAAACGCCGTGCGGCACACCGGGGCCAGGGTGTTCGGGCTGCGGATGATGCGCCGCCGCGGCTGGATCAGGATCGAGGTGCGCGACCCCTCGCGCGGGCTGCCGTGCCTGATGCCGGTCCAGGAGATGGACATCAGTGGGCGCGGGCTCTTCCTGGTCGACAAGCTCTCCGACCGGTGGGGTGTGGATCTGCTCCCGCGCGGCAAGACCACCTGGTTCGAGATGCGGATCTCCGACCGCTGACCGGGCGCCGCCCGCGCATGCACGGAAGCCCCCGGATCGGCCGTGGTGCGGCGCTTCGGGGGCTTCCGTGTGGAGGCCGTGAAATGGGGGGTGTTCTCACGGCCGCTTATGACGACCTGGCCCGGGTCTGAGGAGGTCGTGTCCCCGACTATGGCAGACGGATGACTTCATCGCCAAAGCGGCAATATGCACTTAGCAAGTCAAAGTGGGACATTTCTTCAATGAATCACAGGTGTGCTAGGTCACCAACCTGGAAAATAGTGAATATATATGGGATTCCCTGGGTAATTCATTGATCGTCCGAGTGGTGGACACGTGCATCCGTGTGACCTTCGCCTGCCGTTGTGGGTCAATTATTATTTTCGGGACATAGCGCCCTTACTGTTCTGCGCATGAACGCCCCCGACCGGCCGGTGCACCGCCGCAGCGCCCTGCGCGCAGGAGCCGGGGCCGCCCTCGCGGCCGCCCTCGCCACCGGCTGCGCGGACCCTGACGCCGACGGCACACCGGCGGAGCCCCTCACCCACCCGGCACCGAAGGGGCAGACCGCCACCACCGGTGCGCACGCGCCTGCCACCACCGGTGCGCACGCGCCCGCCCCCGCCCCGCACCGCGTCGCCGGACAGCCCGTGCAGATCGACCACGGCCCCCGCGACCGGGCGCGCGTCGCCCTCACCTTCCACGGCCAGGGCGATCCCTCCCTCGCCCGGACCGTTCTGGAAGAGGCCGAACGCGCCGGCGCCAGGGTCACCGTCCTCGCCGTGGGCAGCTGGCTGGACGAGCACCCCGCGATGGCCCGCCGGATCCTCGACGGCGGCCACGACCTCGGCAACCACACCCAGCACCACACCGACATCTCCTCGATGGACGAGACGCGGGCGTACGCCGAGATCACCGGCTGTGCCCAGCGGCTGCACCGCCTCACCGGATCCATCGGCACCTGGTTCCGTCCCTCGCGCACCCGCTACGCCACCCCGCTCGTCCAGCGGCTCGCCGTCCGGGCCGGGTACCCGCACGTCCTGTCGTACGACGTGGACTCACTCGACTTCACCTCGCCCGGTGCCCCGGCCGTGACACGCAAGGTGGCCGGGGAGATCCGCAACGGATCGGTGGTGAGCATGCACTTCGGCTACGCGGACACGGTTGCCGCACTGCCTCTCCTGCTCACCGAACTCCACCGCCGCCGACTGCGCGCGGTGACGACCACGGAGCTGCTGACCTGATGTCTCCCTCCACCACGCGTACCGCGGCCCTGCTCGGGGGCGTCCTGCTCGCCGTCCTCACGGGCTGCGGCGCCGACCCCGCGGACAAGAGCGTGTCCGACGCCCCCACCGAGGCCGCCGCCCCGCCGGCCCGGCCCGACCACGTCACCCCGCCCGCGCCGCCGGGACTGCCCGGGATGCCGCCCGTGCTCGACGCCGGGAACGTGTACGCGGCCGACGGCCCGGGAAAGCTGTCGGCCGCCGTCAAGGGCTTCCCGTCCCGGGTCTACGTGCCCAACACCAACTCCGACACCGTGTCGGTCATCGACCCCGCCACGTACAAGGTCATCGAGACGATCCCGGTCGGCCGCCAGCCGCAGCACGTCGTCCCGTCCTGGGACCTGAAGACGCTCTGGGTCAACAACGACGTCGGTGACAGCCTCACCGCCATCGACCCCGCGACCGGAAGGGCGGGGAAGACGGTGGACGTCTCCGACCCGTACAACCTCTACTTCACGCCGGACGGCAAGTACGCCGTCGTGATGGCCTCGATGGACCGTGAACTGGTCTTCCGCGACGCACACACCATGAAGACCGCCAAGACCGTCCCGGTGGACTGCGCGGGCGTCAACCACGCCGACTTCTCCCCGGACGGCCGGTACTTCATCGTCTCCTGCGAGTTCTCCGGCGAACTGCTCAAGGTCGACACGGCGAGGATGAAGGTCGTGGGGCAGCGGAAGCTGCCGTTCAAGGGCGCCATGCCGCAGGACGTGAAGCTGTCACCCGACGGCGGCACCTTCTACATCGCGGACATGATGGCCAACGGCATGTGGGTGCTGGACGGCGAGAAGTTCACCGAGCCGAAGCTGCTGCCCACCGGCAAGGGCTGTCACGGGCTCTACGTCAGCCGCGACGCCAAGGAGATGTACATCTCCAACCGGGGCGAGGGATCGGTCTCCGTGTTCGACTTCGCGGACAAGAAGCTGGCGAAGAAGTGGCACCTGCCGAACGGCGGCAGCCCGGACATGGGCGGGGTCTCGGCGGACGGCAAGGTCCTCTGGCTGTCCGGGCGTTACCACGCCGAGGTGTACGCGATCGACACCACCAGCGGCAAGCAGCTGGCCCGCATCCCGGTGGGCAGCGGCCCGCACGGCCTCGCCGTCTACCCGCAGCCGGGCCGCTACTCGCTCGGCCACACCGGAGTCTTCCGCTGAGCCCGGCCCCCGGCCGGCGGCTCAGCCCGCGACCAGCAACGCCTCGGAGCCCACCGGCCTGTAGCCCGCCGCCTGGAACGTCCGCACACTGCGGGCGTTCCCGGGCGACTGCTGCGCCCACACCACCGCGCCGGGCACCAGATGGCGGGCCGCCCGCGCCAGCCGCTCGCCCAGCCGCCGCCCGCGCGCCTGCCCGGCCACCTCGACCGAGGCCTCCCAGCGCCCCGCGACCCCGCGGCCGAGGATCAGCACGCCGCCCTCGGCGCCCCAGACCCTTACCTCGTCACGGAACTTCACCGCCCGCACCACCCGGGGATGCTCGGGATCGCGGATCTCGCGCAGCTCCACCTCGGGGTCCCCGGGCAGCGCGGGGGCGACGGTGAGCAGGTCGACCGTGTTCATGTGCCGGCCGGTCCGGGCCATCAGGGCGCCCAGGAAGTGCGGGTTCATCGTCGCGGCGAGCGCGTCACCGGGGGTGGCGGCGAGCGTGTCGCGCACCCACCGGGGATCCTCGTCGAGGAAGACCACCGAGTGCGCCGTGAGGGCCAGCACCCCCGCGTCCCGGCTGTTGGGCTGCGGCACGACGGTGGTGGTGCCGTCCGGCGAGGGGAACCGGCCGTGTGCCGATGCGTCCAGGATCTCTGCCAGGGTCGTTCTGTTCATCGCGCCGTGTTCTCCCCGCTCCGGCCACCGCCGGCCGGGCGGCGGACGGGCCCACCCATGATCGTCGACCGGCCGCCGCCGAGGCCATCCGTCACGCCCGTTAATCTGACTTCCGTCAGACAGTCATACGAAGGGGCGGAAAAGTGGCGGACATCGAGTCGGCGCGCAAGGCATTCGAGCGGTTCGACCTGAACGGCGACGGGCTGATCTCGGCTGTCGAGTACAAGAGCGTCATGGCTCAGCTGGGTGACCCCTACGTCACCGAGACGGTCGCGCAGGCCGTGATCAACTCCCACGACGCGAACGGGGACGGGCTCCTCACGTTCGACGAGTTCTGGGCCGCGCAGAACAAGGGCTGATGTCCGGAGGTCCCCCGGCCGGCGGGCCGGGGGCCGCGGGGCGCCGCCCGAGGGCTGGCTCCCCGCCCGGCTCAGGGGCCGGCAGGGGTCACGGGTTCCGGTGCGCGGAAGGCCTCGTCGGGGGTGGCCACCGGACAGAACAGATCGTGCAGCCGGCCGGCCCGCAGCAGGCGCAGGATCCGCGGGCAGCCGCAGACGAGCCAGAACCGCCCGTCGCGGTCCAGCACCCGCCGGCGGGCCCGGCACAGGAGCGTCAGCCCGGAGCAGTCGAGGAAACTCACCTCCGTCAGGTCGACCACCACCTGAGGTGAGCCGTCCGACGTCGCCCCGTCCAGGGCCGGTGCGATGAGCGCGGCGGAGGCGAGGTCGATCTCGTCGCGCAGCGCCACCACCGTGCGGCCGTCCCTGCGGTACACCCGGCCGCACGGCTCGGGCAGCGGGGCCGTCACGGGGGACACCGTGGGGGCGGAGGTCTCGGTCATGGGCTGTGCCTCTCCTCGCGGCGCCGGGCCCCGCAGGACGTGCCTGGAGGCCGCACGACAGCCGGTGGGGGACGGTCGGTGAGGTGACAGTCGGTGAACCTAACCCGAGAGTCCACCGGGTGGCGGCGCAGAAACGTTCGCGCTTTCCCCAATGCCCTCTTCCGGGTGAACGTCGGCTGTTCGTATGGACAGGCGCGGCCGGACTGGTCGTCCGGTCGGGTCGTTCCGGCCGACCGGACCGGTCGGGTCGGCCAGGTCGGCCGGGCCAGGCCGGTCGGGACGGTCCGGACGGCCGGGCTGCTCCGGTCGCAGCGGCCGCTTCATGGCGGACGGTTCAGCGCGGCAGCGAGCCGAGCCAGTCCGTCAGGATCCGGTTGACCTCGTCCGGCCGCTCCTGCTGGATCCAGTGGCCGCAGCCGTCCAGGATGTGCGAGGCGACCAGGCCCGGCAGCGTCGTCGGGTACGCGGCGATGGCGTCGGCCAGCCAGGTGGTGGAGGCGTCCAGGGAGCCGCCGACGAAGAGCGAAGGCTGTGTGACGGGCGCGCCGTCGAAATCGGCGAGATCCTCCCAGTCACGGTCCATGTTCCGGTAGCGGTTGAGCGCGCCGCTCAGGCCCGTACGCTCGAACTCGCCTGCGTAGAAGTCGAGTTCGGCCTCTCCGAGCCAGCCGGGGCGGCCGGCGGGAAACCGCTCGCGGAGCGTTCCGCCCCGGGCGGCGAAGTGCGGGTCGGGGGCGCCGGGTGCGGGCATGGTGTCGGCGGAGAGCGCGGCGTAGAAGCCGGCGAGCCAGCCCCGGACGTCCGGCTCGATCTCCGCCTCCGCCCGGCCGGGCTCCTGGAAGCGCGAGACGTAGAACTCCTCTTCCCCGCCCATCTCCGCGAAGACCTCACTGGGCCGCGGGCCGCCGCGCGGGGTGTACGGCACGCTGAGCAGTCCGGCCGCCCGGAAGACGTCCGGCCTGACGAGGGCGGAGTTCGCCGCCACCGTCGCACCCCAGTCGTGGCCGACCACCACCGCGCTCCGCTCGCCGAGCGCGTGCACCACCGCGACGTTGTCCTCGACCAGTTCGAGCATCCGGTACGCGGCGACGTCCCCGGGCCGGGAGGAACGGCCGTAGCCGCGCACGTCCACGGCGGCCGCCCGGTATCCGGCGGCTGCCAGCGCCGGCAGCTGACGGCGCCAGGAGTACCAGGATTCGGGGAACCCGTGCACCAGCAGCACCAAGGGGCCCGTGCCCTGTTCCGCCAGATGGATCCGGCCGGCCGGGGAGGGCACCAGGCGGTGCGTGAGGTCGGTGGTCGGGCCTGGTCGCTGCGGCATGCTTCCTCCGTGGCTGTCGGCCGGTGCCGGTCCGTTGCGGATGTCCGGCGTGGGTCACGATCATGATGGGCCCGCGGAGCCGGCCGCGAGTTCTGTTGCCGCATCGGCAAACGGGCGACCCACGCATCCGGCACGGACGCGCGGTGCGCCCTTGCTCGCCGGCCGGTTGCAGTCGAAGCCTCCAGGGAGCGGGGACGGCCGGAACAGGCTGAGGGGCCGCGCCCGCCCGCCAGGGACCGGTAGTGCCCTGGATGGCGACGGAGGTGGTCGCCTGCGTCCGCGATACGTGGAGCTCACGAAGGGCCCAGGGGACCACGGACGGTCCGGTCCGATAGGAACAGCCGGCCCGCACCGCTCCGGGCACATCACTGCTCCGACCGGCTTGCGAGCGAGCTGTTGGATGGCCAACCTCCCTCTCCAGTAATCTACTTGGCATTCTGCGGCCTCGCCCCGACTCGTTCACGGTCCTCGGCCGGCACGTGGAGACATGGGGGGCGGACACCGGTGCCGCGCCCGGCCCCGGGGCCTGCGGGCCGACGAGCTCACCTCGCGCGAGGAGGCGCCACGCGTGGCGGTCTGCCCGGTGGACTGCATCCGCCCGCTGCCCGGGTCTCCGGAGTTCCTCAGCGCGAAGCGGCTCCGCATCAACCCCGGGGAACGCGTCGACTGCCAGTCCTGCGCCGTGGCCTGTCCGGCCGATGCCTGCTACCCCGAGGACGAACTCCCCGAGGAATCCCGCACGTTCCTTGAGCTGAATTCAGCCTATTTCACTCAGGCCGGCCCTTCCGGCCTCCCGAGGAGTCAGCCAGGACCGTCAGCCCTTCCTGGGTCACCGAAGAGGTCGACACGGACCGGCCGAGTAGCGCGCGTCTCCACGACTGCCCGCTGGGCGGCACCCACTACCCGGAGTCCGACCGCAAGGTCGCGCGGGCGGCCATGCGCGCGGCACCCGGCCCGCTCACGCCGGTCCGGGAGAACTGCGGCTTCCTGCGCCGCGCCGTGCGGCACGCGGCCGGCGCGGGGATCGGCCAGTTCCTCGACCTGGGCTCCGGCATCCCCACCCGGGGCAGCGTCCACCAGACGGTTCAGGCCATCGACCCCGAGGCCAGGGGCGTGTACGCGGACATCGACCCGGTCGCGGTGGGCCACGGCCGCGAGATCCTTGCCGCCGACCCGGACGCGACCAGCGTGCGGGGCAGCCCCCTCGAACCCCGGAGCGGTCTTCGGCTCGCCCGAGGTCAACGCCTCATCAACTTCGACCTCCCCGACACGGAGACCGCCCCGGCGCACCACAACTGCTTCGTCGGCGAGGGCCGGAAGCCGGAGCGGACCGTGAACCGTGACGACGAGCGGCTTCTGCACACCCTCGACAGCGCGGTCGTCAAGGAACTGGAACAGCCACCACAGCACCGCGCGGGAAGGCCGCCCGGCAGCCGGCTGTCGAGGGCGTCCACAACGTGCGGATCCACCACGACGACGTGCTGCTGCCGGTCCTGCGGAAGCTGAACGTCTTCCAACTCACCCGCCTCGGACCGGAAGGCGCCGGGGCACAGGACGGACTGGGCCGTCTTCTGTCCGAAATGGCGGGCAGGGCAGCGCGGTTCGATGAGGACAGTGCAACGATGCGGGCGAAGAAGAGGTCTCTCGCGGATTCGAAGGAGCGGCAACAGTGAAAGGGTCACGCGTGGTCAGCATGGGCCACTACCAACCCCCGAACGTCGTGACGAACGACGATCTGGCGCAGCGGATCGAGACCAGCGACGAATGGATCCGCAGCCGGGTGGGCATCGAGACGCGCCACCTGGCCGGACCCGACGAGACCGTTGACTTCATGGCCGCCCAGGCGGGCAAGCACGCGCTGAACCGGGGCGGCATCTCGCCCGACGGCATCGACCTGGTCCTCGTGGCGACCTGCACGGCGATCGACCGCTCGCCCAACATCGCGGCCCGCGTCGCCGCCCAGCTCGGCATCCTCGGCGCGGCCACCCTGGACATCAGCGTCGCCTGCTCCGGCTTCTCCCACGCGCTGGCCGCCGCCGACCACGCCATCCGGGCGGGCTCGGCGGCCCGGGCCCTGGTGATCGGTTCCGAGAAGCTGAGCGCCTTCACCGACTGGGAGGACCGCACCACCTGTGTGCTCGTCGGTGACGGGGCGGGCGCGGCCGTGGTCGAGGCGAGCTCCGAGGCGGAGATCAGCCCCGTCGTCTGGGGAGCCGTGCCTGAACTGAGCAACGTGGTGCGCATCGAGGGGGCGAACGGCACCTTGCAGCAGGAGGGCCAGTCGGTCTACCGCTGGGCCACCACCCAGCTTCCGGCCATCGCCCGCAGCGTCTGTGAGAAGGCCGGGGTGGCGCCGGAGGATCTGGGCGCGGTGGTTCTGCACCAGGCGAACCTGCGGATCATCGAATCGTTCGTGAAGCGGCTCGGAGCCGGCAACGCGTTCATCGCCCGCGATGTCGTCGAGTCCGGCAACACCTCGGCGGCCAGCATCCCGCTGGCCCTGTCCAAGGCACTGGAGCGGGGCGACATCCCCTCCGGCGCACCGGCCCTGCTGTTCGGCTTCGGCGGTGGTCTGTCCTACGCGGGCCAGGTCATCCGCTGCCCCTGAGGGACGAGGCGGACGTGACGCGGGACCAGGCCGTCACCGTACGCGGCTCGTGGTGGGCGGTGCTCCGCAGGCCGGAGCCCGCCCCGGGGCGCTGCGCAGAGGCTCGTGGTGCTGCCGATGTCCCGGTGAGCGGCGTGGACGAGTGCGTCGTGCGAGCTGTTCCCGCTGGAGGGGCCGCACTTCGCGCTCCTGGCGCCGGAGAACCGGCCGGTCGTGCCGCCCGGGTAACTCGCCCGCGCGATCTGCGCAGTCAGAGACGGGACCTGCTTACCGGAACGTGGACGTAGGGACAACGGGCACCTCGACAACTGCATCGGTCATCGGAACTGCCCCACCCTGCCCGTTGACCATGCTGCCGCACCGCGAAACTCCAAGATCCCCGGCAGGGCCAAGCTCAACTCAAAGGCGTATTCGCACTTCCGGCAAGGTTACGCCTCACCTGGTCGAGATACGGAAGTGCGGCGAGTACCTCTGTGCCATCGACGCCGAAATCTACCAGTGAGGCAATTTCGTCCACGCCGGCAGCCTCAAGGCGCTTGGCGAACGCGGTGCACTTGTCGACCGAACCGAACAGAGCCGAAGTGAGGAAGTAGCGCTGGAAAGCCAGCATGGCCAGGCGCTTCGGATCTCCGTCCTGGAGTTCCGGCCATTGTCCCTTCCACAGGTTGATGGAAGAGAGCAGGTAGTTGATGAACGGTTCGCGTACGATCTTTCTCACCGCGCTGTCGCTGTCTCCAGCGAAGGTGTGCAGCATCAGCGTTACGATCCCTGAGGCGGGATCATGGCCGTGCTCTCGACGGGCAGCTCTGTAGTGCCCGATGTTCTCGGCCAGTTCCTCCGGGGTCTGGAAGAGCAGAGCCGTGAGGACGTTCAGGCCGCGCGCGCCCGCCTGGGTGAAGGACTGCCTGCTGGAGGTACAGGTGAACCACAGATCCAGTTGCGGCTGGACGGGGCGGGGATAGGACAGCGTCTCGGTGGGAGTGCCCTCCCCGTTCTCCCGCAGCACCGTCTTGCCGGCCCACAGGTCCTTGACCGTCTCGATCGCGTCGAACGTGTATTCCCTGCGGTTCGCGTACCGGTCCGGAGCCAGGACGAAGTCGTTCGGATTCCATCCCGAGGCGAAGGCCAGATCGACTCGGCCGTAGGAGAGGTTGTCGACGAAGGACCAGTCCTCGACCACCGTCAGCGGATCGTGCAGCGGCAGGACCACACTGCCTGCTCGCAGCCTGACGTTGCGAGTTCTGCTCGCGAGCGCGGCGGCGGCAAGCGCCGGGTTCGGGTACGCCCCGCCGAAGGGGTGGAAATGCCTTTCCGGAATCCAGAGCGCCGCGAAATCGTTCGCGTCGGCGAATTCAGCGGTCTTGATCAGTAGTTCGTACTCCTGGGGTGGATCATTTGCTTCACGGTTCGCAAAGTACAGCAGGCTGAATTCCACGACGAATCCAATCCGGATCTATTGGCGATGCTTTATGTGTCGACACTCCCCAGAACGATGACTGCATTGTGTCCTCCGAAGCCGAAGGAGTTGCTGACGGCGACAGAAACAGGCGTATGCCTGGAAGCGCCGTGGACAATGTCGATCTCGGGGGTGCCGGCACCCGCGGCCTGGAAATTGGCGGTGGGTGGCACGACACCGTGCTTGATGGACAGAGCAGTGAACGCTGCCTCGACCGCCCCGGCCGCGCCGAGCATATGGCCCGTCACGCCCTTGGTGGAGGTGACCGCCGCTCGCTGCCCGAAGAGGCGCTCGATGACACGGGCCTCGATGGCGTCGCCCTGGGGCGTGCTGGTCGCGTGAGCGTTGACGAGCGTGACGTCCGAAGGACGCACCGCGGCGTCGTCGAGAGCCTTCTCCAGAGCGAGCTGAGCGCCCTGGCCATCGGGTCGGGGCGCGGTGAGGTGGTGGGCGTCCGAGGATTCACCGTAGCCCAGCACCTCTGCGTAGGCGCTTCGCCCTCGCGCCCCGGCATGTGCCGCGCGTTCCAGGACGAGGACGGCGGCGCCCTCTCCGAGCACGAAACCGTCGCGATCCTGGTCGAACGGCCGGGAGGCCAGCTCCGGGGCGTCATGGCGTCGGGAGAGCGCCTTCAGCTGGTCGAACGCGATGGACACGAGGGGCGAGATGGCGGCCTCGGTGCCGCCGGCCAGGACTACATCGCAACGTCCCGCCCGGAGTTGGTCGAGGGCGAGCCCCAAGGCCGAGGTACCGGTGGCACAGGCGGTGGCCAGGCTGAATGAGGGGCCGTGCAGGCCGAACTCCATGGACACGGTGGCGGCGGCGATGTTGCCGATGGCCTTCGGGATGGTGAGGGGGTTGACCGCGCGTGGCCCCCTGGTGTGCAGCCGCTCGCCCTGTTCCTGCCAGGTGCCGAGGCCGGCGACGCCGGTGCCCAGCAGAACCCCGATTCTGGCGGGGTCCGCCTGGCTGCCGTCCAGTTGGGCGTCTGCGTATGCCTCGCGGGCCGCGGTGAGGGCGTACTGCGTGAAGGGATCCATGCGGCGGGCCTCGACACCGATCAGCCCGTCCGAGTCGAATCCGGTGACAGGGCAGCTGAAGTCCACGGGGGCGCCCTTGAGCCTTGGATCGGTGGCGCCTGTCGGCTGCCCCTCGCAGGTCGTCTTCCAGGAGGTGGCCGTGCCGACGCCTGCGGGTGTGACCATGCCGATACCGGTGATCACCACAGCCGGAGGTCTGGATCGGTCGGATCTCATGCCGGTATGACCGCGCCGTGAGCTTTCAGGAGCGCGGCCAGTTCGGCCACGGTGGTCGCGGCGCTGAGCTGTTCCTCGTCGACGGGCACGTCGAGTTCGTCCTCCAGGTGTGCGCTGAGCTCGGCCAGAGAGAGCGAGTCCACCTCGAGCTCCAGGAACGACTTCTCCGGATCGATCGGCCCGGGAACCTTGTAGACGGTGTTGAGGAGGGTCGTGAGGTATTCGACGTACATGGGTGTGTTCCTCTCACTCAGTTATATGAATTCACGGCTGTCCGCTGTTGCCGGATCGGTGCGGTCCATACCCGGGTGAGTTCGGCGCACTGAAGCCGGCAAGCGCGGGGCGGTTGCCGGGTTTCAGTCCGTCGGCGGCCGGCGCGTCGGAAAATATGAATCAGGACCGCGCCGTCGTCGAACAGCACAGTCCGCATTGCTCCTTGGGGTAGGCCGCGCGCTGGTGGATCTGTGCCGCGACGACGAGGAAAGTATCCGTAACGCCGACGGCGATCAAGCTTGCGGTGTCCCGGACTCCACTGCGGACGGCGGGGATGTCAAATCCCCACGGGACAGGGAGGCCAACTGCCGCGGTCACGCAGTTGAACGCCGAGACACGGGGCCGGCGGGAGCGGCGGCTGTTCGCCCCTGCTCATCGCCCGCTCCAGACGGGTTCACGGCGCTCCGCGAACGCCCGCGGGCCTTCGACGGCGTCCGCGCTGTGCCTGCGGCGCTGTTCCCAGGCGAACGGTGTGGTGAAGGCTTCGGGCAGCGGCATGTCCACGGAGCGCATCACGGCTTCCTTGATGGCACGCAAGGCCAGGGGAGCGCTGCGTTGCAGGGCGTCGGTCCATGCCCCGACGGCGGCGTCGAGATCTTCCTCGGGCACCACCTCGTTCACCAGACCGAGGCGCAGGGCCTCGGACGCACTCATCCGGCGGCCGGTCAGCAGGTAGCCCATCGCGGTCTTGAGCGGGATCTGCCGTGCCAGCCGGAACGCCCCTCCGGCGCCCGGCACGAGGCCGAGGGTCACCTCGGGGAGGGCGAAGACCGAGTGGTCGGAGGCGATGATGAGATCGCAGGCCAGGGCGAGTTCGAAGCCCCCGCCGAGTGCGTAGCCGTTCACGCGGGCGACGACCGGTTTGGACAGGGTGAACCGCTCGGTCAGACGGGGCCAGCCCGGCTGACCACGGCTGCCGAACGTCGACGCGGGCACCCCCTGCCGGTCCAGCTCGGCCCGCTCCCGCAGGTCCTGCCCGACGGAGAAGGACCTGTCGCCCGCACCCGTCAGCACGGTGAGCCGCACCTCGTCATCGGCCTCGACGTCGTCCCAGACATCGGCCAGCCGCTCATGGGTCCGCAGATTCATCGCGTTGAGCACCGCCGGCCGGTTGAGCGTCACGTAGGCGACATGACCCTTCTTCTCATACAGAACCTCCGGCCCTTCTGCGTCGGCCACCGAGCCGACACCCCCTTTTTCCCGTGTACGAATGAAGCATTGGAGAGCCAGATCGATGTGCGCGTCACTTTGTGCAAGAAGGAGAAAGTGCAGGTCATCATTACCGCCTTCGCTTCGCAAAGGGCAACAACGGCTGTGTTCAACTGGCGCGTTGCCGCACTTGAACCCTGTCGGACACTGTTC
Organism: Streptomyces sp. NPDC026062; assembly: GCF_055568375.1. Taxonomy (NCBI): domain Bacteria; kingdom Bacillati; phylum Actinomycetota; class Actinomycetes; order Kitasatosporales; family Streptomycetaceae; genus Streptomyces; species Streptomyces sp. NPDC026062. The sequence goes on along the minus strand of NZ_JBVHOQ010000010.1, from coordinate 13,434 downwards.
AAGCACTTCCTGGCGTATTGATCATCTCCGGTGCTCGCGCCATAGTGCTGCTTGTAGCGCTCGGGTGGTCTGCGGGACGCGGCGTGCCGACAAGTCCGGCTTCCGTGCTTCCTCTGTGGTTTCCGCGGCCCAGCGTTCCGCCGGCAGGGGCTGGCATTTCGCACTGCCCGGGGCGAACCATCCCGTGGAATCTCGAGGAGAGTGGGCAGATGTCGGACGAACCGCTGTTTCTGCGTTCCAAGGCCATAGTGGAGCCGCTGGTCGACAGATTCTTCGCCTGGCCGCACACACTGGCGCCCATTCAGGCAGCGATGAATCTGGCCTTCCTGCAAGTGCCGCTGCTTGAATCGTATTTGCAGTCTCCCAAGGTTCACGTTGCCGCGAGCAACAACCCGGAGCTCCGTGGCGGTTATTTCATCAATATCCCGGAGGAGCGCGCCGACGAGGTGCGTGACCTGCTGGCCGTCATCAAGCGGGACCGGGCCGAGATGCTGGCCTTCGCCCAGGCGATCTCCGCGGGGCAGGAGATACTCCGGACCAATGCGACCGGGTTCGACCTGACGCCGCTGTACTCGAAGCTTCCGACCGAGCTCAACGGCCTGGTGGAGCTGGCGTACGACACGGACAACCAGGCGCAGATGCGCTTCATGGAGCCGCTGGTCTACAAGAACGCGGGCCTCTACAGCGAGGCGCGCCAGTCGGTGCAGCTGTCCCTCGAGCCCGGCTACGAGCGTCCCTTCATTCTGAGCACCCCGCGGCTGCCGTCGCCGGACGTGCTCGAACTGCCGCTGCCGTTCCGGCACGAGGGCCTCGAGCAGTTGTTCAAGGCACGCGTGAATCCGACGACCCTGGCGCAGCTGCGAGAGGCGCTGGAGCTCGACGACGCGCAGGCGAAGCAGCTGTCGGGTCTGCTGTCCGACCGGCCGAGCCTGTCGCCGGACCGGCACATCGAGTCGGGTGGCCGCATCCGCTACTTCGGGCACGCCTGCCTGGTGCTCCAGACGCCCCAGGCCGCGATCGTGACCGACCCGTTCATCAGCGCCGACAGCACGGCCGGCGACCGGTACACCCTGGACGACCTGCCGGACTTCATCGACCTGGTGCTGATCACGCACGGGCACCAGGACCACATCGTTCTCGAGACGATGCTCCAGCTGCGTGGGCGTGTGGGCGCCATCGTGGTGCCGCGTTCCTCTCGCGGCAACCTCTGTGACCCGTCCATGGCGCTGATGCTCAGGAACCAGGGCTTCCCGGTCATCGAGGTCGACGATTTCGACGAGGTCGAATTCCCGGGCGGCAAGGTCACGGCCACGCCGTTCCTGGGCGAGCACTGCGACCTCGACATCCGTGCCAAGTCGACGTACTGGGCGGAACTTGCCGGCAAGAAGGTCTACATCGGCGCCGACTCCTCCGGGATCGACCCGACGCTGTACCGCTACATCAAGGAGCACCTGGGAACGGCCGACATCGCGTTCCTCGGCATGGAGTGCGACGGAGCGCCGCTGACGTGGCTGTACAAGGCGCTGCTGACCATTCCGATCTCCAGGAAGATGAGTTCGTCCCGGAAGCTGTCGGGCTCGAACGCGGAGCAGGCCGCCGCCATCATGACGGAGCTCGGTGCCCGTGAGGCGTATGTGTACGCCATGGGTGAGGAGCCGTGGCTCGGCCACGTCATGGCGACGACGTACAACGAGGACACGTACCAGATCAAGCAGATCGAAGAGTTCATGACCTGGTGCAAGGAGCGCGACATCAAGGCCGGTCACCTGTACGGCCAGCAGGAATGGCGCTGGTAGCCGGACGCCGTTCCACCCGTCCCTACGACCGAGGAGGGCGACCGGTCCGGTCGCCCTCCTCCTGGGAGGCACTCCCATGGCCGCGACCCGGCTGAAGAAGGAGGAGCTGCACACCAGCGTCTCCGACCCGGTGCTCGACACCATGAACTTTCTGAACGAGATCACTCACCGCTATCCCGAGACGATCTCGTTCGCTCCGGGACGCCCGTACGACGGCTTCTTCGACGTTGAGCAGATCTTCACCCACATCCGCCGGTACCTGCGGCATCTGCACGAGCAGGGGGCCTCGCCCGCCGAGGTCCGGGACGCCCTCTTCCAGTACGGCCCGACCAGCGGCCGCATCCGCGGACTGATCGCCGACTCGTTGGGCAAGGACGAGAACATCCACGTGCCGCCCGAGGCGGTCGTAGTCACGGTGGGTTGCCAGGAAGCGATGTTCCTCGCTGTGCGGGCACTCGTCCCGACGCCCGCGGACGTACTGCTGGTGTCCAGCCCCTGCTATCCCGGAATCACCGGTGCGGCCCGCGTGCTCGGTGTCGAGCCGACCCCCGTCCCGGAGCGGGCCGACGGTTTCCACTGCGAGGACCTGGAGGCGGCGCTCACGGCGGAACGCGCTCGTGGCCGGCGTCCTCGCGTGCTCTATGTGATGCCCGACCACGCCAATCCGTCGGGCAGCACCATGCCGCTGCAAGAACGGCACGCGCTGCTGGAACTGGCCGCCCGCGAGGACATTCTCCTGCTGGAGGACAGCCCCTACCGGCTCGTCAGCCCCGGACGGCAGCTCCCGACTCTCAAGTCCCTCGACCGTGATCGGCGCGTCGTCCACCTCGGCTCGTATTCCAAGACCCTCTTCCCCGGTGCCCGGGTGGGATTCGTGGTCGCCGACCAGCCCGTCGTCGACCGCCACGGGAACGAGGGCGTGCTGGCCGACGAGCTCACCAGACTGAAGAGCATGGTCACGGTGAACACCTCCCCACTGGCCCAGGCCGCCGTGGGCGGCATGCTGCTCGCCGCTGACGGAAGGCCGTCAGAACTCAACGTGGAGACCTCCGCCCACTACGGCGCCGCCATGAAGGCCGTACTCAGGGAGCTCGGCGCACACTTCCCCGAGCGGGACCGGGCGGCACTGGGCGTGCGCTGGAACGAGCCCGGCGGCGGATTCTTCCTCGGCCTCGACGTTCCCTTCCCCGCCGACAACGCGGCACTGGTGCGCTCCGCGGAGGAGCACGGTGTCATCTGGACACCCATGTCCTACTTCCATCCTCGGAACGGCGGAGAGCACAGTCTCCGGCTTTCGATCAGCTATCTGACCCACGACGACATCGTCGAGGGCATCGCCCGGCTCGCGCGCTTCATCAGGGCCGAGGTCTCGGGGCGCGGCTGACCGCGCCCCACCGTCCGTGTCCACCGTCCACCGTCCTCCGGAAAGGGATCAGGGTGTTGACAGCGCAGTCCCGCAACCGCAGTAAGCCCCGTATGTGGGGGTGGAAGTATCGATGACCATCGACCTGACCAGCCCCGGCACCGGCGTCCTGGACGCCGTGGACCCCGGTCGTGGCAAGTCCCTCGGCGCCGCCCGGATCGCCGGCGTCGCCACCGCCACCACCGAGCACTCCTACACACAGCGTGAGGTGCTCGATCTCTTCGCCATCACGGACCCCAAGGTCCGCTCGGTGTTCCTCAACAGCGCGATCGAACGCCGCTTCCTCACTCTTCCGCCACGGGACGCCGAAGGCGCCCTGAGCAGCGAGGTCCAGGGAGAGCTCCTCGCCAAGCACAAAGCTCTCGCCCTCGACATGGGCGGCCGCGCCGTACGCGCCGCGCTGGACAACGTCGGGCTCGACGTCACCGACGTCGACTACCTCTGCTGCACCACCACCACCGGCTTCCTCACTCCCGGCCTGAGCGCCCACCTCATCCGCGAGCTGGGCATCCCGACGAGGACCAGCCGGGTCGACGTCGTCGGCATGGGCTGCAACGCCGGGCTCAACGCTCTCAACGCGACGGCGAGCTGGGCCATGAGCAACCCCGGCAAGGCAGCCGTCATGCTGTGCACGGAAGCCTGCTCGGCCGCCTACGTCATCGACGACACCCTGCGCACCGCCGTCGTGAACAGTCTCTTCGGCGACGGTGCCGCCGCCATCGTCCTGATGGCCGACGCCCCCGACACCTCCTACGCCCCGGCCGACGTGCCCGCCGGCCCTGGCGGGCCCCGGATCCTGGGTTTCGCCAGCCACCTGATCCCCGACGCCATCGGCGCCATGCGGTACGACTGGGACGACGAGCAGGGGAAGTTCAGCTTCTATCTGGACCCCCATGTCCCCTACGTGGTCGGCGCCAACGCGGAACAGGTCGTCGACCGCCTCCTGAACGGTGCCGGACTGCGCCGCAGCGAGATCAGTCACTGGCTGGTCCACTCCGGCGGCAAGAAGGTCATCGACGCGGTCCGCGTCAATCTCGGCCTCACCCGCCACGACGTACGGCACACCACCGGGGTGCTGCGCGACTACGGAAACCTGTCGAGCGGATCATTCCTGTTCTCCTACGAACGGCTGCTCCAGGAAGGGGCTGCCCAGTCCGGCGACTACGGCGTTCTGATGACCATGGGCCCCGGCTCGACGATCGAGACAGCGCTGGTGCAGTGGTGAACAACGAGCAGATGAACGGTGTCATGAACACTATCTCCGAGAACGACGCGCGGCCCGAGTCCGACGACCTGGTCCTGCGGATCGATGGAACCAAGCCCCTGTCGGACGACATCCTCGCGGCTGTCACCGCCATCTGCGACCGGACGGAGGACGGCGGCGGACGGGGTCATGTGACCGTCCACGTCTCCGGCGCCCCGGCCGCACCATGGACCGACGCACTGACGCTGGCCCGGGTCAACAAGTGGGAGCGCGCGCTGCGGAGGCTGGAGCGCCTGCCCGCCGCCACCCTCGCGGTCGCCGACGGTGAGTGCGGCGGTCTCGCCCTCGACGCGCTGCTTGCCACCGACTACCGCATCGCTACCGGATCCGTCCGGCTGACGATGCCCACGGCCGACGGCACCCTGTGGCCGGGCATGGCCCTGTACCGGCTCGCCAACCACTCGGCGAGCACCGCGGCGATCCGCCGGGCCCTGCTCTTCGGCGTCCCCATCGAGGCCACCGAAGCGCTGGGTCTGCATCTGATCGACGAGGTCAGCGACGACATCGCGGCCAGCCTGGCCAGAATCACCGGGCGCACCACCGGCCTTGCCGGCAGCGACCTCGCGATCCGCCGCCAGCTGATGTTCGACGCCACCAACACGGGATTCGAAGAGGCTCTCGGCAGCCATCTGGCGGCCTGCGACCTCACCCTGCGGCGGGCCGCCGAGGAGGTGGCGGCATGACGTCCGCGGACGACCTGCGCGCCGTACGGGCAGGGCTGGACCACGCCCGTACGGTCATCGCCCGGGCGGCGCGGCACACTGACGACGTGCTGCGTGCGCTGCCCGCACCGGAGCACCGTTCACCGGAGCAGCATGCCGACGCCCGAGCGGTTGTCGACGCCACCCGCACGCTGCGCGCCACGTTCCTCACGGCCCACGTGGACGCCGTCTACGACGAACTGACCTCGGGCCGCACCCGGCACCTGCGGGTGACGGAACTCGCACACGCCGCCGCGGCGGCCTTCCCCGGCCTCGTGCCCACCGACGAACAGCTGGCCGACGAGCGGGCCCGCCCGCAGGCCCACAAGGAAGGTCTCGAGGTCGACCAGGGCATCTTCCTGCAGCACGTCCTGCGCTCCCCGCAGGCAGGGCCTCACCTGCTCGACGCGATGCTGCGCCCCACCCATCGAGCCCTGGAGCTGCTCCCCGAGTTCAGCCGCACCGGCAAAGCCGAACTCGCCTCCGTACGTGTGGAACGCACCGGGACCGTGGCCCGCCTCACCCTGTGCCGCGAGGACTCGCTGAACGCGGAGGACAACCAGCAGGTCGACGACATGGAGACCGCCGTCGACCTCGCCCTCCTGGACCCGGCCGTGGAAGTCGGCCTGGTCCGCGGAGGCGGGATGACCCACCCCCGCTACCGGGGGCGACGCGTCTTCAGCGCGGGCATCAACCTGAAGACGCTGCACCGCGGCGGCATCTCCCTGACCGACTTCCTGCTGCGCCGCGAGCTCGGCTACATACACAAGCTGGTACGCGGCGTCCTCACCGACGACGGCTCGGCCTGGCGGTCCCGCACCATCGAGAAGCCATGGATCGGAGTGGTCGACGCCTTTGCGATCGGCGGCGGCTGCCAGCTGCTGTTCGCCTTCGACCATGTGATCGCCGCCGCGGACGCCTACCTCTCCCTGCCTGCCGCGCAGGAGGGGATCATCCCCGGAGTCGCCAACTACCGCCTGACGCGGGCGGTCGGCCCCCGTCTCTCCCGCCAGATCATCCTGGAGGGCAGGCGGATCTACGCTCGCGAACCCGAGGCCCGGCTGCTGATCGACGAGGTCCATGACCACGGCGACCTGGATGCGGCCGTGGAGCGCGCCGTCGAACGCTTCCAGGGGTCCGCGGTCCTCGCCAACCGGCGGATGCTCAACTTCGCCGAGGAGCCGCTCGAGGCGTTCCGCCAGTACATGGCCGAATTCGCCCTTCAGCAGTCGCTGCGCCTGTACAGCGCCGACGTGATCGACAAGGTCGGACGTTTCTCCGCGGCCTCGACGACCGGTTCGCACACGCCCGTCCAGGAGAAGTGACCACACTGATGACAGCCGTGACCGCCCCGGTTCCCGACAGGGAACCGGGGCGGTCACTTGAGCGGAGGGCGGCCGGCCGTGGGAGGGAGACGCTCACGCCGCGGTCAGCTTGACGGGCATCCGGTCCGGCCCGTTCACCACGATGGAATCCAGCAGCTTCGGCTCGCCGTCGAGTTCCACCCGGATCGAACGGTTCAGCAACTCGGCGTACAGCAGGCGCAGTTCGACCTTGGCCAGCATGCTGCCGAGACAGAAGTGCTCACCGAAGCCCAGTGCGAGGTGCCGGTTGGGCTTCCGCGTGATGTCGAACCGGTCCGCGTCCTCGAAGACCCGCTCGTCGCGGTTGGCCGAGGGCAGCCAGAAGGTGACCCGGTCGCCGACCTCGACCTGGCGTCCGTGTATCTCCACCGGCCGCCTCGCCGTACGCATGATGTGTGTGGCGGTGGAGGTCCAGCGGAGGATCTCCTCGACGGCCGGCTGCAGCAGCGCCGGGTCCTCCGAGAGACGTTGCCACTGCTCAGGGTGGTCCAGCAGCGCCAGCATGCCCCCGGCGGCGGCGATGCGCGTGTTCTCGGTGCCGCCGACGAGCAGGTTGTTGCAGTTGAGGATGATGTCCTCGGCGTCGAGGGGTTCCCCGTCGATGCTGCCTGTGGCCAGCACGCTCACCAGGTCGTCGGCCGGATCGGCCGCCTTCTCCGCCTGTAGTTCCTCGAAGTAGCCCAGGATCTCCAGGTGGGCGAATCTGCGGGCGGCCGGGTCCCCGGCGCCGAAAGCCCGGCTCGTCAGGGTGTGGAGATGCTCCCAGTCGGACTCCGGAACCCCCATCATCTTGCAGATCACGTACAGCGGGACGCGCGCGGCGATGTCTGCCACGAAGTCGCAGTCGCCGCGCTCCAGGGCGGCGTCGACCACGGTGCGCGCCACGTCGTTCATCTCGGCCTCGAGCTCGCGCACCGACCGCACCGCGAACCACGAGTCGACCAGAGCGCGCAGCCGGCGGTGCCGGGGCGCATCGGTGAGGGCAAGGGTGCGCCCGCCGCCGGGATCGGCACCGTGGTCGGTCGGCCGCAGCAGGATTCCCTGCGCCGAGCTGAAGGTCTCGGAGTCCCGATAGGCCGTGCGCACGTCTTCGTACCGTGTCAGTGCCCAGAAGCCTGGGAGCTCTGTGGGCGGATGCCAGTACATGGGCTCGTTGTCGCGCAGCCATCGCCACTGCACGAACGGGTCGCCATGCGAATAGAGTTCGGGGTCCACCAGGTTGATTTCCGGCTGCTCGGCCGGCTCACTGCGCATGCGGGCGCCTCACAGGTCTTCTTGATCCTCGGAACGGAAATGAATGTGCGATCGAGGAGTCGGGAATGCGCCGGGAAGTGGTGAGCGTGTGTGTTTTCTCGACAGCGGCGCGGATGATATTCCTTCAGGCGGATGCCACGCTGTCACGAGCTTTCGCAAGTCGTCAAGATCGTCGGCCCTCGGCTGTTCAACTGCCGCAAGACCACGGTTGAACTGCCCGTCCAAGCCACGCAGCCGAAGGTCGCAGGGTGTGTCTGCCCTGAATGTTCGAGGCGTTGAGCAACGGCATGGCTCTGAGCCATAGTGGATCACCACCGTGAGTCGTGATGTCCCGTGAGTGGCGTGGCGGCAGGTGGATTCCGGGACCGCGCCCTTCGGCGCGGCAAGCAGCCGCCCTATAAGCGTCGGCCGGCCGGAAATGTGGTTGGTGAAAACCCGCCGACCATGCGTCCATGTCATTGCCCAGAGAGGACAACGTGATGACGAATCCGTTCGACGATCCCGATGCCAACTACCTGGTCCTTGTGAACGAAGAGGGCCAGCACTCGCTCTGGCCGGTGTTCGTCGACGTACCCGACGGCTGGGAGAAGGTATTCGGCGAGGCTCCGCGCCAGGAGTGCCTCGACTACGTCGAGAAGTCCTGGACCGACATGCGCCCCAAGAGCCTGATCGCGGCCATGGAAGGCAAGTAGTCCCTCACGGGCTACGGCCCCCGGGACCGGCGCCCAGCCGGTCCCGGGCGTGAGCCGTCGGCAGTTCGACCGGAGCACCACGCTCCGTCTTTCGCTTCCGGCGAGGTCGTGACGGTCCCGTCGGCCCCCCAAGCGCCTGGCCAGGACGCAGATCCAGCGGTAACCGCCAGGCTCGAGCCTTGACCCAGAGGGCTGGGCGGTAATGCGGTACGCCCTGAGGGAGGCGGGCCCTGCTGCTCCAGTCGATGACGCGAACCGATTGGAGTATGCGGGAATGGCTGCATCCGAGGCTGAGCTCCGGGAACTGATGGCTGGTCAGCTGGCGGTGTGGTACGCGCAGCAGGTCGCTCCCGACAACCGCGGCTTCCACACCGCGGAATACCTGGAGATCCGCGGCACGGCGAAGCCGGAACTCCTGGTGGAAGCCGCACGGCGCCGGCTCCAGGAGGCCGAGAGTCTCCGCCTGCGCATCCGCGTCATCGACGGAACCCCTCGGCAGTACGTGCACGACGAGCGGGACTACCCCGTCCAGGTCGTCGACCTGAGCGGCGAGCCGGACCCGCGCGCGGCGGCTGAGCAGTGGATGCACGCCGACCTGCGCGGGCCGATGGATCTCGTCGGTGGCCCGCTGTCCTCCCAGGCCGTCATCAAGCTGGACGAGAACCTGCACTTCTGGTATGCCCGAGTTCACCAGCTCGCCATGGACGGCATGGGCGCCGCGGTGCTCGCCGCCCGAGGCGCCGAGATCTACACGGCTCTCCTCCAGGACCGGGACCTCACCGAAGGCGCCCTCGACCCGCTCTCCGTACTCCTCGACGGCGAACGCGCCTATCGCTCGTCCCCCGAGATCGAGCAGGACCGGCAGTACTGGAACGACGCTCTCGGCGGCCTGTCCGACGACACCCTCGCCGGCACCGCTCGCGCAGGCCGACGCGCCCAGCATGCCCCCGTCCGCGCCGCGGACGGCCTCGGTGGGCACGAGGCCGCAGCCCTGAAGGCGGCCGCGCGCGGACTGAAGACCAACCTCGCCGGCCTGCTGATCTCCGCTGCGGCCGTCTACGAACACCGGGTCACCGGAGCCCGCGACGTGGTCATCGGCGTCTTCGTCCGAGGACGGTCGGGCCACCGCGAGGCGGGCATCCCCGGCATGACCTCCAACGTCCTTCCGATCCGCGTCACCTTCGACCCCTGGACCACGGTGGCCGACGTGGTCCGGCAGATCTCCCGCGCGGTCCGCGAAGGCCTGCGCCACGGGCGCTACCGCCACGAGGAGATCCTCCGCGACCTGAAGATGGTCGACCGTGTCCTGTGCGGTCTGCACATCAACGTCATGGCGTTCGACTACGACCTGCACTTCGGTGATCTTCCCGTCACCGCGCACAACCTCGCGACGGGCCCCGTCGACGGCGTCCGGATCGACGTCTACGACCGCTCCGGCCTTCAGGTCGACGTCGACGCGAACCCGAACCTCCACGACGCGGCGTCCACCGCCGACGTACTGCGACGCTTCCTGCACGTCGTGCGCGGGCTCATCGCCGTACCCGCCACGGAACCTGTCGGGCGGGCCGGCCTGATGGACGAGGCCGAGCGGCGGCGGGTGCTCGTGGACTGGAACGACACGGCGGTTGACGGGCCGGTGTCTTCGCTTCCCGAGCTGTTCGAGGCGCAGGTGGCGCGCACGCCGGATGCGATCGCGGTGGTGTGCGAGGGATCCGAGGTGTCGTACGCGGAACTGGATGCGCGTGCGAACCGCCTGGCGCGGCTGCTGGCCGGCCGAGGCGTAGGCCCGGAGTCCGTGGTCTCGGTGTGTCTCGACCGCGGTGTCGATCTCGTGGTGGCGCTCCTCGGCGTGTGGAAGGCGGGGGCCGCGTATCTGCCGGTCGACCCGGAGTACCCCGCCGACCGCATCGCGTTCACCCTGACCGACGCGGGCGTGGCGGCTGTCCTCACGGCCACGGGGCTGACCGGCCGCCTGGAGGACTTCCAGAACACGGCCGGCGCCGTGCCGGTGGTCGCGCTGGACGATCCGGCGGTCATCGCCGATATGGCAGGACTCGGCAACGGGCCCTTGGCCGTGGCCGGGCGGCCGGCCCCGGCACACCCGGCGTACGTGATCTACACCTCGGGGTCCACCGGCCGCCCCAAGGGCGTGGTGGTCGAGCACCGGTCCCTGGTGAACTTCCTGGACTCCATGCAGCGGCGCTTCGCGCTGGCCGAGGACGACCGGCTGCTCGCCGTCACCACGATCGGCTTCGACATCGCCGGACTGGAGCTCTACCTGCCGCTGCTGAACGGCGCACGCGTCATCCTCGCGACGTCGAACGCCGTACGCGACCCGCGGGAGCTGCGCGCGCTGATGCGGTCGTCCGGGGCGACGGTGGTCCAGGCCACGCCGAGTCTGTGGCACGCCCTGCTGTCCGAGTCCGGTGACACGGACGTTCTGGCCGGGGTGCGCGCGCTGGTCGGCGGCGAGGCGCTGCCGGGCGACCTGGCGCGCCGTCTGATGGCGTGCACGGCGTCGGTGACCAATCTGTACGGCCCGACCGAAACCACCATCTGGTCCACCGCCGCGGAGGTCGGAACGGCCTCCGGCGGGGTGTCGTCGATCGGTGCCCCGATCGGGAACACGCAGGTCTACGTCCTGGACGGGACGCTGGCTCCGGTACCCGCCGGAGTGCCGGGCGAGCTGTTCATCGCCGGCGCGGGCCTGGCCCGTGGCTACCTGGGCCGGGCGGGGCTGACGGCGGAGCGCTTCGTGGCCTGCCCGTTCGGCGGGCCGGGCGAGCGGATGTACCGCACCGGAGACCTGGTCCGCTGGACGGCGGAGGGCGCCCTCGAGTTCATCGGGCGCGCGGACGACCAGGTGAAGGTGCGCGGCTTCCGGATCGAGCTGGGAGAGATCGAGGCCGTTGCCGCCGCGCACGCGGCAGTCGACCGGGCCGCGGTCGTCGTACGCGAAGACGTTCCCGGTGACAAGCGCCTGGTGGCGTACGTCGTGCCCACCGACCAGGAGTCCGACCACGCTGCCCTCGCCGACGCGGTACGGGACACCGCCGTCGAGTCCCTGCCCCACTACATGGTTCCGTCGGCGGTGGTGATCCTCGAGGCGCTGCCGCTGACCCCGAACGGGAAGCTGGACCGCAAGGCCCTGCCGGCTCCCGAGTACGCGACCGGTTCCGGCCGTGGTCCCGCCACGGTCCGCGAAGAGATCCTGTGCGCCGCGTTCGCCGAGGTCCTCGGCGTGGACGGAGTCGGTGTCGACGACAACTTCTTCGCCCTGGGCGGCCACTCCCTCCTGGCGATCCGGCTCGTGGAGCTCCTGCGCGCCCAGGGCGTCTCGATCTCGGTGCCGGCCCTCTTCGAGTCGCCCACCGTGGCGAGTGTCGCCGCGGTGGCGGGCAGCGAGCAGATCGAGGTCCCGCCGAACCTGATCCCTGAGGGCGCGCGGGCGATCACGCCGGAGATGCTGCCACTGGTGGAGCTGACCGCCGAGGAGATCGAGCGGGTCGTCGCCACCGTCGAGGGAGGTGCGGCGAACGTCGCCGACATCTACCCCCTCACCCCGCTCCAGGAGGGTCTGCTCTTCCACCACCTCCTCGCCGACGGCGGCGAGGACGCCTACGTGACGTCGACGGCGATGCGGTTCGACTCACGTGAGCGTCTGGACGCATTCGTGCGCGCGCTGCGGACAGTGGTCGAACGGCACGACGTCTTCCGCACCTCAGTGGTGTGGGAGGGCCTTCGAGTACCCGTGCAGGTGGTCCAGCGGCAGGTCCAACTGCCAGTCGAGGAAGTCGGGTTGGACGCACGGGCAGCGGACCCCGTGCAGGAGCTCCTGGCCAGGAGCGGTCGGTCCATGGACCTGAGGCAGGCCCCTCTGGTCCGGGTCCACGTCGCCGCGGAACCCGGTGGCGACCGGTGGCTGGCACTGATGCGCCTGCACCACATCATCGAGGACCACACCGCGCTGGAGATCCTCATCGGCGAGGTGGAGGCCCTTCTCACCGGGCGCGGCGCGGAACTTCCGGAGCCCCTGCCGTTCCGCGGACTGGCCGTACGAGCACGTGCCGAGACAGAGAGCGGGAAGCACGAGCGCTTCTTCGCCGACCTGCTCGGTGACGTCGACGAGCCCACCGCGCCGTACGGCCTGATGGACGCGCGCAAGGACGGCATGGACTCGGCCGAGGAACTTGTCGGCCTGCCACCGGAGCTGACCGAGCGGATCCGTGGGGTGGCCCGTCGCCTGGGAGCGACGGCCGCGACCGTCTTCCACGTGGCGTGGGCACGTGTGCTGGCGACGGTGAGCGGCCGGGACGACGTGGTGTTCGGAACCGTCCTGTCCGGGCGCATGAACTCCGGTGCCGGCGCGGACCGGGTGGCGGGCCCGTTCATCAACACCCTTCCGGTGCGGATGCGGATGGAGGAGACCACCGCTCTTTCGGCGGTCGCGGCCATGCGCGACCAGCTGGTGGGTCTGCTGGAGCACGAGCACGCGCCGCTGGCGCTGGCGCAGCAGGCCAGTGGCGTGCCGGGGGACACCCCCCTGTTCACCTCGATGCTCAACTACCGCCCGAACAACGGCCTCAACCGTGAGACCACTGATCTCTTCGACGGGGTCGAGCTGGCGTTCTTCCGGGAGCGGACCAACTACCCGCTGTCCGTCGCCGTCGACGACGACGGCACCAAGATCACCCTGGTCGTCGACGCGGTTGCTCCGGTTGATCCGGAGGCGGTGGCGGTGTTGGTGGTCACGGCTGTGGAGAGCCTGGTGACGGCGTTGGAGGGGGCTTTGGACGGTGGTCCGGATGTCCCGTTGAGCGGTGTTGCCGTGCTCGATGACGCGGGGCGTCGTCGGGTGCTTGTCGAGTGGAATGACACGTCGGTGGGGGTGCCGGCGGGGTCGGTGGTGGGGTTGTTCGAGGAGTGGGTGGCTCGGGCGC